>DGHP01000143.1:639-7595 GCA_002392705.1 Lachnospiraceae bacterium UBA3845
ATCAGGGCAATCAGAAAACTGTTTCTGAGGGAGAACAGGAAATCCTTGTCCGTAAAGTTCTCAAGCCAGGGCGAAACAGTGAAATTGTGCGGATAATAGGTGACGATCTTTCCGAAAGACTCCGCGTCCGACTTGAAGGACATGCAGACCAGCCAGTAGAGCGGAAACAGAAAAACGATCGCGATCAGCAGCGCTATGATGGAGAGGATCAGATTCTTTCTGGCCTCTTTGGAGGTACGGAAGCTAATTTTTTCAGTCATATCAGTCATCCTCCCTTGCAATCATGCGCAGGTAGAAAAGCCCTACGATAAAGAGGCAGCAGAACAGGATGATCGCCGAAGCGGATCCTTTGGAAAATTCATACTGCGTGAACGACAGCTGATAGGAGTAGGTGCCAAGCACGTCCGTGGCGTTCAGCGGTCCTCCGCTGGTCATGACAAACTGCAGGTCGAAGGCTTTGAAGGTGTAGATGAAGCCGAGCATCAGAACGGCGGTGATCGCCGGTTTTACCAGCGGGAGCGTGATATAGATGAACTTCTGGAACTTGCTGGCGCCGTCCACCTCGGCGCTCTCATAGATATCCTGTGAGATGCCCGTCAGTCCGGAAGTCAGCAGCAGCATATTGAAGGGTATGCCGACCCAGCAGTTCATGAATATGACCGCCGCCATCGCGGTTCCGCCTGACAGCAGCCACTCCACGGGCGATTTTATGAGGTGCATTTTCATCAGCAGGTCATTAAAGACGCCGCTGGATACGTCGAACATGTTTTTACCAAGAAGAGCCGTAACAGACATGGGCATCATGTAGGCAACCAGCACCAGGCCGCGGATCGGTCCCGCAAGGCTGAACTTCTGGGAGAAAAACAGCGCGAAGATAAAACCGATCGTAAACTGGAAAAACAGGCAGCCAAAAGTAAATACCAGCGTGTTGCGGAAAATCTTCCGGAAGGTCGGATCCGCGATCAGCATCTTGAAATTTTCAAGCCCGACAAAGACGTCCGTATGGGAAGCAAAGGTCTTTACATTGACGTTGCGCAGGGCAAGAACCACGTTATAAATAAGCGGATACCCCAGAATAACAAGGATGTAGATGAAACCGGGAAGGATAAAAATATAGCCTTCCAGTTTTTTCTTGGTTGCTATTTTCATGGAAGCCTCCTTCTTTCTCTCCTCGCAGCGGTTCTGACGGACGCATAAGAGACGCGTTTTTACAGGCGTGACAGCCGTTTACCGGCTTATCGCTCAATCGGAAAAGTGTTTTTTTGCCTATATAGCAGGAGGACTGGTGCCAGCCGGCACCAGCCCCCTTTTTATCGTCTGTTATGCTGTTATACAGCTGCCGCTTACGGAAGCGGAGTCTCCGCAAGGATCGGATCGATCACTGCCGCTGCGTCTGCCGCTGCCGTAGCCGCGTCCTTCTCGCCAAGGATGACAGCCTGCTCTGCGGTGTAAAGAGCCTCGGAGATGGTCGGCCACTGCGGATGCGGGCCTCTCGGCACTGCAAAGTTCATGGACTCGTTGAATACCGCGTATCTTTCATCTGCGGTCCAGAAATCCTTCAGGCCGACTGCGTCGCCGCGGACCGGAAGCTTGCCGGCCTTCTCGCACCAGTCAGCGTTGTTCTCAGCTGTCTGCATGAACTCCAGGAAGGCGACGCAGGCATCTCTGTGAGAAGCGCCTGTGCAGACACCGAAGTTCTCGCCGCCGATAACGGAAGCCTGTGCGCCGTTGGCACTCTTCGGCATCGGAACATATGCGTATTCCCAGGTGATGGTATCCTTCAGGGAATCATCCAGGTTCTGGGCGATCTGCCATGTACCGGACTCAAGCATCGCTGCCTTCTCTGCAGCCCATGCGTTCAGAGCGTCGCCCTGGCCCCAGTTGACAGCTTCTTTGCTCATCCAGCCCTTTGCGATCAGGTCGCCGATGATCTGGAAGGATTCAATACTTTCTGCGCTGTCGATATCGCCGACGGAACCACCGGTGGTATACAGCCACGGAATGAACTGGAATGTGCCTTCCTCATTGGAAACAGCGCACATCGCAAAGCCATAGACGCCCTCATCCGGATTGCTGGTCGCTTCGCAGGCAGCCAGGAACTCTTCCATGGTTTCGGGAGCTTTCTCGATTCCCGCAGCCTTCAGCATATCCATGTTGCAGAGGATCGCAAGGCAGTTGGAGTTGTTCGGAAGACCATGGAGACGGCCTTCGGAGTCACGGCAGCTGTTGAGCGGTCCTTCATAGAAATTATCCAGCTCGCCCCATGCTTCGAGATCGTCCGTGATGTCATCGAACACGCCCAGGGAAATGTAGGAAGCCATATCCGGTGAGTCAACCATGCCGATGTCCGGAAGCTCTCCGGAAACAGCGCCGATGGTGTACTGTTTCATCAGCTCTTCACGAGATACGAAAGTAGCGGTGATGTAAATCTCATCCTGCATGGCATTGTAATCTTTGCAGAGAGCGTTCAGAGCATCTGCCTCACCCTCAAAATAATGCCAGATCTCAATCGGATCGCCGCCGTTGTCCGGTCCGAAAATGTCCTCGCTTGCATAAGCCGCAAGGCCCATGGACAGCGCTGCCGCCGCGCAGACAGCAAGCATGGTCAGTCTTTTTTTCATGTACGTATCCTCCTTTTTTGTGCCGGCATCTTCCTTTCAGCCCGGCCGGCGGATGCCCCGGGTATCCCCTTCGCCGACCTTCATAATATACAAACATTATAGAATATTTTTTTGTGCAAATCAACAGGGATCTTGTGTTTTATTCTGAAAAAGTATGGTGAAATAGTTGTAAAAACAGAACAAATTTATTTAAAACCAGTACAAATTTCAGATACGCATTTCGTTTATTTTACAACGCGGATGGTTCTGACCACCCCGCCTGTTCCATTGATGGCAGCTGTTTCCTTAGAATAGTGATGATACGGTGACAGCAGTGCCGACCGCTTTTGGAAAACCGCAGGGGCTTTTCAAGCCGCCCGGCTCAAACCGGCCATGTCATTCCGGATTTTCCCGGGCCGCATGGCTGATTCCGGTCATATAATCAAGAACAACGCCGGGCTGCACGTTGTAGACAAATACATGAAAACAGATTCCGGATCCCCCGTCTTCCACCGAATAAGCCTCCATTTCCACCCCTCTGGCCAGAAGCTCCATCCCTTTAAAATACGGGGTCACCCGATAAAGCACATGATTGCCCGTCCGGTACAGATAATGTATTACCTGCTCTTCCCAGGAGTACATTACCGCCGCGTTCATATAACGGGTCCCGGTGATCAGGTTCTTTTCATTGTCATTCTGTCCGGTAAAGGCGTAGGCGATCAGATGACAGCGATTATACAGATAGGGCGGATCTGCATCCACGATGCCGGGGTATTTTTTCTGCTCCCATCCGGACGGCCGCACATTCCCGATCTCGCCCCGCTCCTGCAGCGGCATCATGGACCGGTGCAGCAGCGCCGCCGCTGTCCCGCAGCGGCCCAGAATGTCCAGGCTGCTGTAGTATTCTCCGGTAAAGCCGGTAAGGTCCTCCGCTGTAAAAGAGGGGGAATTTCCGTTCAGGACGATTACATCCTCCCCGGAATAATCCGGAATCTGCTGCGGATCTGCCTGCACAATGCTCTCTGAGACAAGTCCGGCAAGTTTTGCCGCCTCTCCCCTCTGCGCCTGCTCCTGAAAGATGCGGTAAGCGGACGGCACAGTAAGCGCCATACACAGGACGGCCAGGACATACAGCGGCCAGCGCCTTCTTCTTTTCCTGTATTTTCTCTGCATGGCGGAACGCGCCTCCTTCTCTCTGATCTGCTCTCACATGCCGGAACCCGGACATAGTCCGCCTTGCCGCTCCCGAAACCGTCCCGCTTCTGTACGGAGATCCAGCATTCGAAAACCGGAAAGCGGACTATGCGAAAACCAGCTGCAGCAGGATCATGTACAGAACCGTTCCTCCCAGAATAGAAAGCAGAGTATTCCTCTTCCAGACATGGAGCAGGACAACAAAAGCGCAGGAGACCATCTCCGGAATCCCATGCGGGCTGCTCAGCAGTTTTACACCTTTCAGGCAGTAAACAACCAGCATGCCGATCACGGCGGAAGGCAGCAGCGAACTGAGTTTTGTCACAATCGCCGGCAGCTCGCGGTCCTGAGGAAAAAGCAGAAAAGGCGCAAAGCGGATCAGGGCCGTCACCAGCGCAATAACCGCAACGATAAGCGCGGAGTGCATCATCTCTCTTCCTCCTCTCTGCCGGCTGCGGGGGCATCTGTTTCCGCCGTCTTTTCCCTCTTCATCTGCAGAAGACCGTAAACCGTCAGAACTACGCTGATCAGCAGCATGGCCGGGATCAGGAAGGCATCCGGGCCAAACAGGATCAGGGACAGAACTGTGGCAAGAACACCCGTGACAGCCGGAAAATAATCCTCCGCCGCGAGAAGCTGCTCCAGAAATATGGTTACAAACAAGGCTGTCATGGCAAAATCAATTCCGGTTGTGTCAAAGGTCAGAGCCGCCCCGATCAGGCCGCCGATCGTGCTGCCGGCTACCCAGTAGCAATGATCAAAAAGCGAGAGCAGGAAATAATACAGATGCTCGTCTGTTCCTTCCGGCGCCCCATTCACAACCAGGGCATAGGTCTCGTCCGTCAGCGAAAAGATCAGATACGGCCGGTATTTCCCCGTCCCGCCGTATTTTTTCAGCATACTGATCCCGTAAAAGAGATGACGCAGGTTCACCATGAAGGTCATAAGCGCAGTGGAAATCAGCGAAGCGCCTCCCGTAAGGAGGCTGATTGCGACATATTGCATGGAGCCCGCATAAATAAACAGACTCATCGCAAAGGCCCACACAAATGAATAGCCTTTGTCGCTCAGAAGAACGCCAAACGCTGAACCCAGTACAAAATAGCCCGCCATGACGGGCAGTGATGCCGTAAAAGCTTTTTTTGCCGTATCCAAAATCCTGAAACTCCTATAAATCCTTTCCGCCGCTGTTTACACGCGGCATAAGCCCTTCCGCTGCTGAAGGATGCCGGTTCTGTATGCCGTCTGCCGGTCCTGTCAATTCCTCCGTACACTGTCTTTTTCTGCAGAACCTTTCAGCTGCACTTTACAGTCAGCCTCCGTACACTGTCTTTCTCTGCAGAAACCGTCAGCTGCGCTTACGGTCATTTCTGCGCACCTTCTTTCCGCAGGAACCGGTCCCTTACCGGGCGGAACAGCATCGGATACAGGCCGAATATCACAAAGGCCATAACCCCGTAGCGGACCACGCGCAGGAACATCATAAGCCCTGTCCCCGGATCGGGGAAGCATACTGAGAAAATCTTTTTCAGAAGAAACGTCAGCGCTCCGAACAATACCACCGCGCCAAGCACCCTCTGCAGCGATTCCGGAATACCCGACGCCTTTTCAAAATTCACAAAGCGCTCCTCAAAAAGGAAAGACAGAAGCATGCCGATCAGAAGACCCAGTCCCGCAAAGTACTCCTCGGTTCTGCAGTAGAACACGCCTGTCAGCGAAACTGCCAGAAGAAGGGCATATAAAATCCGCCTGTCCCGGATTTTCCGGCGCAGAAATCCGAGAAACAGAATAATCAGAAGCCCCAGAAGCCATCCCGCCAGAACGTCAGTCGGGTAATGAACGCCCAGCAGTACGCGGGACAGGCCGACCAGGAAGATCAGTACACATGCGGCGGCTTCCACAGCTTTTCCCCGCTTTCTTTCTGTGTCCGGATACAGGGCGATCGTTCCAAACGCAGTGACCGCGTTTGTGGAATGCCCGCTGGGGAAGGAATAGCCCTGCGTCTGTATGTCTAAGGCATCCGCTTTCGCGCTGACTTTTCTCAGGCAGCGGATCCCCGGATGATCAAAATAAGGACGTCTCCTGAAAAAGACATTTTTGATCATGGGATTCCAGACCGTTCCGATAATCAGGTTGAGCCCCAGGACCTTTCCGAACTCCTTGTCCCGGCACAGATATATGTAAAACAGGATTGCCGCAAGGATCATCTCTTCCCCGAACATCGTGAAAAAAGATGCCGCCGCAGTCCCGAAAGGCCCCATCCCCTTCTGCAGAAATTCCATAAGCCGGACTTCCCAGCCGAAATAAAAGGATACACTATTCATTCCGAATACCTCCAAAAGTATGCTATACTATGATTAACAATCTGACCGGCAGCTTAGCCGCGCAGTCCGGAAGAACCCCGGGCGGTGCCGCCAAAACACCGGTAACCCATCACAATCTTGCTCGTAGGAGGAGACAGAAAATGAAAAACAAATGGAAAGCTTTACCCCTGTTCTGCCTGCTGCTGATCGTATTTTCTTTCTCAGTCACAGGCCATGCGGAAATTGTCAAGCCGGTTTCCCGCGGCATGACCGGAAAGAGAGCCGTGAAGTGCCTGACATGTGCCAAAGACTATCTGACCACAACCAGCACCTTCTATACAGAATTATCCGCTTCCCTCAGTTCAGGCGCGGCAGCCGTCAGCAGCACCACGGTTTACAGCGCTCTGCCCGGCTTTTCTGCTGCTTCCGGGAAAGCCATTCAGCGTCTTGAGTCCATCAACTCGAAAATCAACCGCCTGCTGAACAAGGGCGTCACAAAGAGAGGCCGCAAACTTCTGCTCTATGTGCAGAGCTGCATACAGGGCGAACTGACTTTCATCCGTTCTCTCGGCACCCGCCCGGTATCCTCATCCGCGGATTATGTGAAAGAACATATGAAACAGGTCAAACCGCAGGCAAAGAAGATAAAGGAATACGCACAGCGTGTCGGCAGCCGTTATTACTGATCCCTGACAGAAAATCAGAGGACGAAGTTTTAACAGAAGTTTGAGCCGGGAATCCGCCAGAGCGGATTCCCGGCTCCTTTTATCGGACAGGGGCGTTTTCTTCTCTGTCCGTTCCCTGTTTATTCATAGCGCTCGTCGATCACGCGCTTTGTCTTTTTCTCGCTTCTGGGCAG
>DGHP01000075.1 GCA_002392705.1 Lachnospiraceae bacterium UBA3845
GCCATGGTGCACTGCAACAACTGCACCTCAGACCTGAACGCCTGGGTCGGCCTTTTCCGCGAATTCTGCGAGCAGATGGGAATCGAGCCGGACATGAACAGGATTTTCTCGGTCCTGTACAACCATGCCATGACAGGCGACCCGGACTGCGGCGAAGTGCTTGCCTATAATTATTTCTCCGGAGAACCCGTGACCGGATTCATGACGGAGGGAAGACCCCTTATCGTCCGCAAGCCGGATTCGAAGTTCAATCTCGCGAACTTTATGCGCGCGAACCTGTACTCGTCCCTCGCCTCCCTGAAGATCGGCCTTGACATTCTCTTCAAGGAGGAGCATGTGACCGTATCCCGCCTGATGGGACACGGCGGACTCTTCAAGACAAAAGGCGTCGGGCAGAGCGTTCTGGCCGCGGCCGTCAACGCGCCCGTAACCGTCATGGATACGGCGGCGGAAGGCGGTGCCTGGGGTATGGCGGTTCTCGCCCAGTATATGATCAGCGGATCAGATATGAGCTTGGTCGATTATCTGAACGGGAAGGTCTTCGCGGGGCAGAGCGGAAGCACCCTGGAACCGAAGAAGGAAGACGTCGAGGGCTTTGACCGCTTCATCGAGATCTACAAGGAAGGCTATCCGATCGAGCATGCCGCTGTCGCGCACATGGTCTGATCGAAAGTATATGAAAGTTTGATATGGCTTTAGTTGAGAAAAATGTCTCTATTCCGGCAGAAGTAGAGAGCCAGGTGTTCGGACAGTTTGACAGCTACGCAAGAAAGATCGAAAGGACCCTGAACGTCACGATCCTCTCCAGAGACGGGGAGACAAAAGTGATCGGGACCGAGTCCGGCAGCGCCGGGGCAAAAAGGGTTCTGGAGGACCTTTCAAGGCTTGCGGGACAGGGAAGTGAGATCACGGAGCAGAATGTGAACTATGCCCTGTCGCTCGCCCTGGAGAAGCAGGACGGAAGTGTAGCGGTGATCGACCGCGACATCATCTGCCATACGATCGGCGGAAAGCCGGTCAGTCCCAAAACCTACGGACAGAAGCACTATGTGGATGCGATCCGTTCCCACATGATTACCTTCGGGATCGGGCCTGCCGGCACCGGCAAGACCTATCTGGCCATGGCCATGGCGATTACGGCCTTCCGCAATGAGGAAGTCTCCAGGATCATCATGACCAGGCCTGCCATCGAGGCGGGGGAGAAGCTGGGCTTTCTGCCGGGCGACCTGCAGAGCAAGGTGGACCCATACCTGAGGCCGCTCTACGACGCTCTCTACCAGATTATGGGGCCGGACAGCTACCAGAAGAACGCGGAAAAGGGGGCCATCGAGGTGGCGCCGCTCGCCTATATGCGCGGCCGCACGCTGGATAACGCCTTCATCATCCTGGATGAAGCCCAGAATACGACGCCGGCCCAGATGAAGATGTTCCTGACCAGGATCGGTTTCGGCTCACGAGTGATCGTTACGGGCGACATGACCCAGAAGGACCTTCCCTTTGATTCAAGGTCAGGTCTTGAGGTCGCCATCGACGTTCTGAAAAAGATCGATGACATCGCATTCTGCGAACTGACCAGCAAGGACGTGGTCCGTCACCCGCTGGTGCAGAAGATTGTCCAGGCCTACGAGCGCTATGAGGAGAAGGGCAGCCGGACGCGCACGCGCAGAGACCGGCCCAGGCAGGAGACGGGGAGATTCTGACAGGATGACCATTATTTTTGAAAATGAGAGCTGTCTGGATCTCGGGCTGCCTCTTTACACGATCGCAGAGACCGTCATCCGGGAAGCTTTAAAGAATGTGGGATGTCCCTATGACGCGGAAGTGAACCTTCTTGTCACCGGGGAGGAGCGGATCCGGGAGATGAACCGGGAATTCCGCGGAATCGACCGGGTGACGGACGTCCTTTCATTTCCCATGCTGGAATTTGAAAGAAGCGGGGATTTCTCATTTCTCAGAAAGGAAGAGGATGACAGCGCCTTCAATCCCTCGACGGGAGAGCTTCTGCTGGGCGATATCGTGATCTGCGCGGACAGGGTACTGCAGCAGGCTAAGGAGTACGGCCATTCCGCAAAGAGGGAATTTGCCTTCCTCACAGCCCATTCCATGCTGCATCTGACCGGCTTCGACCATATGGAAGAGGAGGAGCGTCTGGAGATGGAAGCGCACCAGAGACAGATTATGGAAGGTGTCGGAATTGTCCGCTGAGGGCAGAAGGAATTATGTGAAAACCAGGTTTCATTTAACGGAACCTGATTGTTCCCGGCAGACTGTCTCCGGATCAGAATCCGGAAGGGAAGCCGGTTATAAGCAACTGATGACCAAGGAGTAAAAATGATTCAGGGAAAAGGAGCATTATGAAGAAAAAACATCTGTTAGCAGCTGCCGCTGCCGGAATCATGGCTTTTGCCATGCTCGGATCCTGCGCTTTCGCGGAGGAAGCGGACGAGGAGAATTCCACGGAAACCTGCAAGAGCTATCTGACCGGAGAGACCGTCTCTGTGTCTGTGGGCCGCAAGAGACCGGTCGCGCTGATGCTGAACAATATCTATGACGCGATTCCGCAGTACGGCATTGAGAACGCCGCCGTCGTCTATGAGGCGGAAGTGGAAGGCCTGATCACCCGTCTGATGGGTATTTTCGAGGATTACAAGGACGTGGACCGCATCGGTTCCATCCGTTCCTGCCGTCCTTATTTCATCTATTACGCGCGTGAATTCAACGCCATGTACGGCCATTTCGGACAGGCGATCTACGCGATCCCGGTTCTCCAGCTTCCCACCACGGCCAATATCTCCGGTATCCCGGAATACGGTCTGGCAGCTGACGGCGAGCTTGCTTATTACAGAAGCGACGACCGCCCGTCACCGCACAATGTATTCACCAACTATTCGATGCTGAAGGATTCCATCAAGTCCTACGGCTACACCAGAAAATACAGCGACAGCTACACCGGACACTATAAGTTCGCGGAAGACGGTCAGCCGGTAAATCTGGACAACGGCTTCATCGCGAAGGTTGTCCTTCCCGGCTATACATACAACCACGCCCGCTTTGATTACAACGCGGAGGACGGTCTCTATTACCGTTCCCAGTACGGCGACGCCCAGATTGACGGCGGGACCGGCAGACAGCTGGCCTATAAGAACATTATCATCCAGTCCTGCGAGTCCACGCCCTTCGATGACAACGGCTATCTCTGGACGGATCCCAGGGGAAGCGGAAGCGGCTGGTTCATTACAAACGGCCGTGCCGAGAAGATCAGCTGGGTAAAAGAAGGCTGGACCGCGGATGATCCGGTTGAAACCACGATCGAAGCCGCCAACCTTTCCGTGGACGTGCGCGAGTGCGATTTCAATGTAACCCATTACTATGACGCCAATGGCAACGAGATCACGCTGAACCAGGGCAAGACCTGGGTATGCATCGTCCGCAATTCCAACGCGGATCATGTGATTATCTCCGATGATCCGTCCATTGACTCCTACGCGATTGATTTCTGATGAACTGAGCATATTTCATGACCCGGTGCAGGGATGGCTGCGTGCAGCATCTGTCCGTGTACCGGGCATTCCCATGCGAACCCTGCCGGGCAGGGCAGAACCGGTGCACAGCGCCGGCTTATTTCAGTCAGACTTGGAAAGCGGAGCTTTCTCAGGGGAGGTCTGAAGAGTGAAGAAAGAAGACAGCAGAGCCTCATACAGAGGGAATACGAATTCCACGGCAAGGAACGTCCTGGTTCAGGGTACCATCCTGGCCGGCGCTTCCATAATCGCCAAGGTGATCGGCCTGATCTACCGGATCCCGCTCACCAATATCCTCGGCGATGAGGGCAATACCTATTATTCGACTGCGAATGAGATCTATTCGATTATCCTCATGATCTCTTCGTTCAGCCTTCCTCTTGCTGTCTCCAGACTTATGAGCGAACGGCTGCAGAAGGGCGAGGCGAGGAATGCCGGCAGGGTATTCTTCTGCGCCATGCGGTTCGCTGTCGTCACAGGGGCGGTGCTCGCGTTGTTTACCTACGCGTTCGCGGGCGTCCTCTCCAAATATGTGATGAATCTTGAATACGCCAAATACGGCCTGCGCGTTCTCGCACCGGCGATCCTGATCTTTGCCATCACCGGTGTGTTCCGCGGATATTTCCAGGGCTTTTCGAATATGGTTCCCACAGCCGTCAGCCAGCTGATCGAGCAGTTTATCAACGCCGGCGTGTCCCTGTGGGGCGCTTATGTTCTGTACGATTACGGACTCCAGCTGTCACAGGCAAAGGACGACGAACTTCTCGCCCCGGCCTGGGGCGCGGCGGGCGGAACCTTCGGTACGGTGGCTTCCGTCACGGCAGCCCTCCTGTTCATGATGCTTCTTTATTCCCGCTTCCAGACCCGCTTCGCGCGGACTGTACGGGAGGATCACAGCGATCATAAGGAGTCCGAACGTTTTCTCTACAGGATCCTGCTCCTGACGATTCTGCCCATCATTCTGAGCACGCTGATTTATAATATTTCCAATGTGCTCGACCAGGGGATCTTCAACGCGGTCCTGAAAGGGCAGGGCTACAGTGAGAAACAGTACGCGACGATCTGGGGCATCTATTCGGGCAAGTTCCGTGTGCTGATGAATGTCCCGCTGTCCCTCGCATCCTCCCTCGGCCCGGCCGTCGTTCCCAGCCTTACCGCGGCCATCGCTGCCGGCGACAGGAAAGCGGCGGTCAAAACGGTTCATTCATCCACACGCTACACGATGATCATCACGATCCCCTGCGCGCTGGGGATGGGAGCGCTGGGCGGACCGATCATTGAGATGCTGTTCCATCCGCAGAGCGGAGTGGCTCTGTCTGCGGGGATCCTTCAGGCGGGCGTTCCGGTTATTATCCTCTATGCCCTGTCCACGCTCACGACAGCGATCCTGCAGGGACTCGGACATCTCCGGGAGCCGCTGATCCACTGCGCCGCAGCCCTTGTTGTCCATGTGATCGCCCTGTTTTTCATGCTGCGCTACGCAAACCTGAACATCTATGCGGTCATGTACGCGAACATTATCTTCGCTCTGGTGATCTGCCTGCTCAACGCGCTTTCCATCCGCAGGTACATCGCCTACAGGCAGGAATGGCGCAAGACCTTCCTGGTGCCCGTGATCGCGTCGATCATCATGGCCTTCGCTGCTTTCGCGGTTTACAGGCTGCTGCATATGTTCCTGGGGAACACCGTCTGCACCGTGGCGGCGATCCTGGCAGGCATGATTGTCTATGCCATCAGCCTCGTGGCCTTCCACGGCATGACCCGGAGCGAGCTTATGAAACTCCCGAAGGGCGCGATGATCGTAAGGGTCTTCGAGAAGATGGGACTTCTGAGATAAACGGTAGAAAGCTATGAATGAGAATACTCTGAGAACAATCCGGAAGAATCTGCACCTCAGGGAGCGGATCGTGGTAAAGGTGGGATCCAGTTCCATCACGCACCATCAGACCGGAGCCCTGAACTTCAGGAAACTGGAAGTGCTTGTGCGCGAGCTCTGCGATCTGAAGAACCAGGGGAAGGATATCATCCTGGTCAGCTCCGGCGCGATCGCTGTCGGAAGGCGGACGGTTCACATGCGGGAAAAGCCGCAGACTCTGGAGGCCAAGCAGGCCTGCGCCGCGATCGGCCAGGCGGAGCTTATGATGACCTACCAGAAGCTCTTTGCCGAATACGGGCATATCGCCGCCCAGATTCTTCTGACAAAGGACACTACGGACGATCAGCTGGG
This sequence comes from Lachnospiraceae bacterium UBA3845, assembly GCA_002392705.1. Taxonomy (GTDB): domain Bacteria; phylum Bacillota; class Clostridia; order Lachnospirales; family Lachnospiraceae; genus Porcincola. The sequence goes on from DGHP01000075.1 coordinate 5,749, forward strand.
CAGCTACAATACGGTCAACACCTTTGACGAACTTCTGTCCATGGACGTCATACCGGTTGTCAACGAGAATGACACCATCTCCACCTATGAGATCCAGTTTGGCGACAATGACAGTCTGAGTGCCATCGTTGCCCGCCTTGTCCGGGCGGATCTCCTGATCCTTCTCTCTGATATCGACGGTCTTTATACGGATGACCCCAGAAAGAATCCGGAGGCGGTCTTCATACCGCTGGTGGAAAAACTGGATGAGCATATGATGAATATGGGGAAGGACTCCGCTTCCGACGTGGGGACAGGCGGTATGGCGACCAAGCTCCACGCGGCCTCCATCGCCACGGAATGCGGCTGCGACATGCTGATCGCGAACGGCGCGGATTTTCATGTGCTCCACCGGCTGATCGAGGGCGAAGAGATCGGCACCCTCTTTCTGGCGAAGCGCTCCTGACCCTTATGCCCCATGATGCGGGGGCAGGAAAATATATAAACAATTCTGCAGACCATACTGCTGACAGATTCTGATGAAGGGCGGATAATTTCTGCCTCAGATCATCTATTTGCGACGGGTAAATCATAATATGACACAAAATCAGACTGCTTCGGTCTTTCAGTCCGAAGAATTCGCGCAGATGCTCCGGGACGCCGGGTCCATGGCCCTGCCGCCCGAAGAGGACTGCTCCGAGCGCCAGGCCTGGTATATCCGCAAGGCGCAGGAACTGGTCCGGGAGAGGGAACTTTCCGCGGGCAGGAAACTGACTGCCTGCGTGGTCACCTTCGGCTGCCAGATGAATGAGCGGGATTCGGAAAAGCTGCGCGGGATCCTGCGCCTTGCCGGCTATGCGGATACAGACAGCGAGGATGCGGATTTCGTCCTCTACAATACCTGTACGGTCCGCGAGAACGCCAATGTGCGCGTCTACGGCCGTCTGGGATCCCTGACTTCCTTCCGGAAGAAGAATCCCGGAATGATCATTGCCCTGTGCGGCTGCATGATGCAGGAAAAGGAAGCGGTTCAGAAGATCCGGGAAAGCTTCCGATATGTAAATCTTGTCTTCGGAACCCATAATCTGCACCGTTTCGCAGAGCTTCTGGTTTCCGCCCTCATGGCGGAAAAAGGAGAGCAGATCATACAGATTGCCGATAAAGCCGATGGAATCGTGGAAAACCTCCCTGCGGAGAGGACCTATCCCTTCAAGAGCGGCGTGAATATTATGTTCGGCTGCAATAATTTCTGCACCTACTGCATCGTCCCCTATGTGAGGGGGAGGGAGATCAGCAGAAAACCCGGGGATATCCTGCGTGAGATCGAACAGCTCGCAGGTGACGGCGTCCTGGAGGTCATGCTGCTGGGCCAGAATGTGAATTCCTACGGGAAGGGGCTTGACACAGCCTGTTCCTTTGCTGAGCTTCTGAAAGAGGTGGAGAAGATAGAAGGGATCAGGCGGATCCGCTTCATGACCAGCCACCCGAAGGATCTGGGGGATGATCTGATCGAAGTGATGAGAGATTCCGAAAAGATCAGCCATCACCTCCATCTGCCTCTTCAGTCGGGCTCCAGCCGTCTGCTGAAGAAGATGAACCGCCATTATACAAAGGAATCCTATCTGGAACTGGTTGAGAGGATCCGCCGGCAGATACCGGACATATCCCTGACAACCGATCTGATTGTCGGCTTCCCCGGAGAGACGGAGGAGGACTTCCTGGAGACGGTGGATGTGGTGCGCCGGGTGCGCTATGACTCCGCATTTACCTTTATCTACTCGAAGCGAAGCGGAACCCCGGCGGCTGTTATGCCGGACCAGGTTCCCGACGATCTGGTCCATGAACGCTTTGACCGCCTTCTGGCCGAGGTCCAGACCATCGGCAGGGAGCAGTCCGCGCGTTTTGAAGGTCAGGTGAAAAGTGTCCTGGTCGAGCAGAGAAACCGGCAGGATCCCTCCCTTGTCACCGGACGCATCCTGAACAATCTGGTCGTCCATTTCCCCGGCGATGAGAGCCTGATCGGGAAAATCACGGACGTGAAACTCAAAAAATGCCAGGGTTTTTATTACATAGGCGAGCGGGTCTGATGCACCCGCTCTTTTTCAGAAAGAGATAAAGTATGCTGATCGATGAGATCGATGTTTCAAAACTGTCGCCGATGATGAAACTGTATGTCGAGACCAGGAAAGAGTATGCGGACTGTATCCTCTTTTACCGTCTCGGCGATTTTTATGAGATGTTCTTCGACGACGCCGTCCTGGTCTCCAGAGAGCTGGAGATCACGCTCACAGGGAAGGACTGCGGACTGGAAGAGCGCGCGCCCATGTGCGGAGTTCCCTACCATGCCGTGGACAACTATCTGAACCGGCTGGTGGCAAAGGGATATAAGGTCGCGATCTGCGAACAGGTCGAAGATCCGAAGCTGGCAAAGGGACTGGTGAAGAGGGAGGTCATCCGGATCGCCACCCCCGGAACCATACTGGATACATCCGCCCTGGACGCCTCCCGGAATAATTATCTGATGAGCATCGTCTGTGTGGCGGACCGTTTCGGGATCGCGACCGTGGATATCAGCACCGGTGATTTTCTGGTTACGGAGGCGGACTCCCGAAGGCGGCTGCGCGACGAGATTGTACGTTATCAGCCTGCGGAGATTATCGGGAACAAGTCTCTGGAGCTGAGCGGCATCGATCTGGAAGAGATCAGGGAGACTACCGGCGCCGCCCTCTTTATCCTGGATTCCGACTATTTTGACGACGAGGCCTGCGGCCGGATCCTGTCCGGCCATTTTCAGGGAAAAAACGCCCGGGAGCTGGGTCTGGAGAACATGAACTGCGGTATGATTGCCTGCGGGGCGGTTCTGCGCTATCTGACGGAAACCCAGAAAACGGATCTGGGCAACCTGACTTCTCTCAGCCCCTATACCATCGGCAGGTTCATGGTGCTGGATTCCTTTACCAGAAGAAATCTCGAGCTGACGGAGACCCTGCGGGACAAGCAGAGAAAAGGATCCCTTCTCTGGGTCCTTGACCGCACGAAAACCGCCATGGGAGCCCGCATGCTGCGCTCGTTCATCGAGCAGCCCCTGATCGAGGCGGATGAGATCGAGCAGCGTCTTGAGGCTGTCTCCGAGATGACCCGGAACGCCATCACCCGGGAAGAGATCCGGGAATATCTGCAGCCGGTCTACGATCTGGAGCGCCTGAGTTCCAGGATATCCTACCGCACCGCCAATCCGAGGGATCTGATCGCCTTCAGGACCTCCCTTGAGATGGTGCCGGCCATACGGACCGCCCTGGGAGAATTCACCAGTCCGCTCCTTAAAAAGATCCGGGAGGATATGGATGAGCTTGCGGACCTGAAAGAGCTCATCTCAAAGTCCATTATTGACGATCCGCCCCTGGTGATCCGTGAAGGCGGCTTTATCAAGGACGGGTACAGCGAAGAGGTTGACCGTCTCAGGTCAGCCGGCAGGGACGGAAAAAGCTGGCTCGCGGACGTGGAAGCCAGAGAGCGGGAACGCACCGGGATCCAGAAGATGAAGCTGAAATACAATAAGGTCTTCGGCTACTATCTGGAGGTGCCAAACAGTGCGAAGGATCTGGTCCCGGATGATTATATGCGCAAGCAGACCCTGGTCAACGCGGAGCGCTATATTACCCCGGAACTGAAGCAGCTGGAGGAGACCATTCTGGGCGCGGAGGACCGGCTGACATCCCTGGAGTATGACCTTTTTGTTGAAATCCGGGACAGAATCGCGGATAATACGGCCCGGATCCAGAAGACGGCCAGAGCCATCGCCGGGACGGACGTATTCGCCTCCCTGGCCTGCGTGGCGGAGCGGAACCGCTATGTCTGCCCGAAGATCAATGACAGAGGCCTGATCGAAATCAGGGACGGCAGACATCCGGTCGTGGAGCAGATGGGCGGTTTCGACCAGTTCATTCCCAATGACACCTGCCTGGACAACCGCAAAAACCGGGTCAGCATCATCACCGGCCCCAATATGGCCGGCAAATCAACCTATATGCGCCAGACGGCCCTGATCGTCCTGATGGCCCAGATCGGCTCCTTCGTGCCGGCCAGGAGCGCCAGCATCGGCGTCGTGGACCGCATTTTCACCAGAGTCGGCGCTTCCGATGATCTGGCCAGCGGCCAGTCCACTTTCATGGTGGAGATGAACGAGGTGGCCAATATCCTGAAGCAGGCCACCAGGAATTCGCTGCTGATCCTGGATGAGATCGGCCGCGGCACCTCCACCTACGACGGGCTCTCGATCGCCTGGGCGGTCGTCGAGCATATCGCGAATACACGCCTTCTGGGGGCAAAAACCCTGTTCGCGACCCATTACCATGAGCTGACGGAGCTGGAGGGAAAGATCCCCGGCGTCAACAATTACTGCATCGCGGTCAAGGAGAAGGGGGATGACATCGTCTTCCTGCGCAGAATCGTCAGAGGCGGTGCGGACAAGAGCTACGGGATCCAGGTCGCGAAGCTCGCCGGTGTGCCGGATTCGGTGATCGAGCGGGCGAAGGAGCTGTCCGAGGAGCTTACGAACAACGATATCACGGAGAAAGTACAGCAGATTCAGGAGGAACCGGAGAAGAAGCACCGCCCGCACAGGGTCGACCAGGTGGACATGAACCAGATGACCCTCTTTGACACGGTGACCGACGCCGATATCGTGCGGGAGCTGATGGAGATCGACGTGACGCACCTGACTCCGGTCGACGCCCTGAATACGGTATATGCCCTGCAGAACAAGCTGAAGAACCGCTGGACGCCGCAGGGTTAAAGGAGGATGCATGCCAGCTATCCATGTTCTGAAAAAAGAAACGATCGACCAGATCGCCGCCGGCGAGGTTGTGGAGCGTCCCTCATCCGTCGTGAAAGAGCTGACGGAAAACGCCATCGACGCGGGAGCCGTCGCCCTGACGGTTGAGATCAGGGACGGCGGTCTTTCCCTGATCCGCGTGACGGACAACGGCTGCGGGATCGAGGAGGAACAGGTCAGGACCGCCTTTCTGCGCCATGCGACCAGCAAGATCGAGACAGTTAAGGACCTGGAAGAGATTCATTCCTTCGGATTCCGCGGAGAGGCCCTGTCCAGCATCGCGGCTGTGAGCAGGGTGGAACTCATCACAAAATGCGCCTCCTCCCTGACCGGAATCCGCTATGTCATCGAGGGCGGAGAGGAGAGCGTCTTTGAGGAAGTCGGGGCCCCGGACGGGAGCACATTCATCGTGCGCGACCTCTTTTACAATACGCCGGCGCGCCGCAAATTCCTCAAAAGCCCCCAGACGGAGGCCGGATATATTGCGGAGTTCTGCCAGAAGCTTGCCCTGTCGCACCCCTCCGTCAGCATCAAATTCATGGCAAACGGCCAGACGAAGCTTGTGACAGGCGGAAACGGGCGGATGAAGGACGTGGTCTACGCCGTCTACGGAAGGGAGATCAGTTCTTCCATGATCGGGGTCAGCGCTTCGGACGAAGAAAGCGGCATGCGTCTGGATGGCTTTATCGGAAAGCCCGTGATCTCCCGCGGAAACCGCTCCTATGAGACCTTTTTTGTAAACGGGCGCCTGGTTCACAATAATATTCTGTCAAAAGCCGCAGAGGAGGGATATGAAACCTTCCTGATGCAGCACCGCTTCCCCTTCCTGATTCTCTCCCTTTCCCTGGACGGGACAAAGGTGGACGTCAATGTGCATCCCGCCAAAGCGCAGGTGCGTTTTTCGGACGGTCCCGGCGTTTTTGAATTTGTAAAGAAGACCGTCCGGGATGCCCTCACCCACAGGGAACTGGTCATTGACGGCGGCGCGTCTGTGCCGGAAAAGACAGCTGCTGCGGGAAAGAAAGAAGAAAAATGGCCGGAGCCTTTTGAACAGATCCGCCGCTCAAAGCTGCCCGGCACTGACAGCCCCTACGGCCCGATGTACCCGGACGCGGAGGAGAGGCGGAAAGCCAGCACGGAGCGCATCGCCAGATCAGAGATCCTTAAGGAAGACGGAATCCTGACGCAGTACGCATCTTCAGGGGCGGCCGGAAGCGGAAAGGAAGCAGCGCAGGAGCGTGCAGTTACCAGGGAGGATGTAAGCGGCCTGCGCCTTCATGCAGGAGAAGGGAATCCGTTCGTCACGGAGATTCCGAAAGCGAAGCAGATCTCCATGTTTGCGCAGGATGAGCGGGGGAATCTGACCTTCGGAATGCAGGACTCCTGCGGACAGGGCATCGCAGAGCCGGCAGAGAAAAAAGCCGCCAAAGACACAGCAGAGCAGGAGGTCCGCG
>DGHP01000109.1:0-15989 GCA_002392705.1 Lachnospiraceae bacterium UBA3845
CAGAGCAGCTCTTTCAGCCGGCCATGCCGCTGTAAAAAACACAGATGGACATAGCGGCAAAGGGAATGAAAAAGGCCAGCAGAGCAGGCAGATTATTTCCTCTGTCCTTTACAGCTCCCATGGAAAACAGAAAGGCGACCAGCGCCAGCAGCGTGCCGGGGCTGAAGGTGCCGGCAATGGGCTTCGTATACATAATTCCAAGTATGACGCCGATAATCCCCGCTGCGATGCAGGCAAGCGCGATCAGATCCTTTTTCCTGTTATCTGCCTCCGTTTTTTGAGTACCCATCTGTTATTTCTCCTTCCTGACGCCCGCATGCTGCAGGAGTCTGTCAAGCTCTGCTCCGTTTTTTACATTAAAGAAAACCAGCGCCCTGACCTTCCAGGCCAAACAGCGGGATCTGCTGCAGTCAGAAAATGAACGGGAAAAGGTCCGGACGGATCTGCTGCGGTCCATCTCCCATGATATCCGTACGCCGCTGACATCCATCATCGGAACCACGCAGACACTTCTTCAGATGCCTCAGATCGATGAACAGGAAAGCAGGATTCTGTTATCTGACGTCAATAAGGAGGCGCAGTGGCTGCTGCGCATGACTGAGAATCTGCTCTCTGTCACAAAGCTTGAGGATAACAGCCATATTGTGAAGGAAGAATGGGCCGTGGAGGAAGCAGTGGGAGAAAGCGTGGAAAAAATCGAGAAGATGTATCCGGAAGCGCAGCTGGAGGTTCAAATACCGGAGACCCTGCTGCTGGTTCCGATGGATCCCATTCTGATTGAGCAGGTGCTTCTCAACCTGATTGAAAATGCCATACTGCACAGCGGCTGCGCTGCGCCGATTCAGATCTCTGTCAGAGAAGAGAATGAATATGCTGTTTTCTCAGTTCGCGACTGGGGAAGCGGATTCTCCGAATCATTCTTAAGCAGTTTTAAAGACGGCCGCATCCGCGCTGAGGCGACGAAGGACAGCGACCGGAAACGGAATATGGGGCTGGGGCTACGGGTCAGCAGCGCGATCGTCAGCGCCCATAAGGGAGAACTGCGGATCAGAAATACAGAACAGGGTGCAGAAGTAAGCTTCCGGCTGCCATTACATACAACGTGAAGAAACATTTCAACCGGAAAGATAAAAGGAACTGTTTTATGGAAATAAAAACCAAAATACTTATCATCGAAGACGACGCGGCCATTCTGCGCTCAGGCAGGGATGTCGGGCTGACTCTGGCAGAGTACCGGATCGTGGAGCTTCTGGGATATCACAACGGAAAGGTTCTGACCTATGATTATATCATGAAGGAACTGTGGGGACCGAGGGCGGGAAAGAACAACCAGATCCTCCGGGTCAATATGGCCAACATCAGAAGGAAAATAGAAGACAATCCCGCCAGGCCGGCGTACCTGTTCACCGAAGTTGGCGTAGGTTACCGGCTGGCGGGAGAATAATCCGCGCTCAGTGCGGGCGGTATGCTCTCACGAATCTTTTCTTCTGATTCAACCCCGGCGCCGCGCGGCTGAACAGCTGCTCCTTTCCGATCCTGGAGAACCGGTGCGGAGAAGCTAAAAAGATCCGTGCATCATTATATATGACTGCATTCCCGGAAGTCTGCCTGCAGCACGTGTCTGCAGGCCTCCGGAAGCCATATCATACTTCATTTACTCTGCGTTCTTCTCCAGATAATCCACGATATCGCCGACGGTGCGCAGCGAAGGAATCACGCGGTCCGGTACCTCGATGTCGAATTCATCTTCAAAATCGGCGACGATATTGATCACTTCAAGAGAACTGAGGGCAAGATCATCCACAAGGGCGCTGTCCCTGGTGATCTCGATCTCGTCATTGTCAATATGCTCCTTAAGAATTGCTACTGCTCTTTCAAACATTCTCATGTCTCCTTTCTTATTGGGGGATATTCTTGTATCTCACTATCTTTTTGCTTGTATTCTTGATAAACTCCGTATCCCGGAGTTTTACAGAAGCGATCTGCTTATAAGCCGGGCGTCCTTCATTCACCTTCTCCATCAGGGCCTCAAAATATCCGGTATCTCCCATATGCTCTTCATCAGGATAGATCTCCGCGATGATCTTGTTGTCCTTTTCATAGACCAGCACTTCGTTTACTGCCAGGTCTTTATGGAAATCATTCTCCAGTTCCTCCGGAGAGATGTTCTCACCATTGCTGAGGATGATGAGGTTTTTCATTCTGCCCGTCAGGAAAAGGAAGCCGTCCTTATCCAGATAGCCCAGATCGCCGGTGGAATACCAGCCGTCCTGCAGGACTTCCGCGGTCCCTTCCGGTTCATCATAATAGCCTTTCATGACGACCGGGCCTTTCATCTGAATCTCGCCCTCAGATGAAATCCTGGCTTCCATGCCCGGGAGCAGAAGACCCACGCTTCCATCCCTGCCATAATAGCTGCGGTTGACCGCCACGCAGGGAGAGCATTCTGTTGTGCCGTAGCCGTTCAGTATCTCTATTCCGAAATCTCTGAATGCCTTCACATAGAAGGGATCAAGGTGGGCACCTCCGCAGACGATCCATCTCAGGTTCCCGCCGAAATGATCGATGATCTCCTTAAACATGCTTCGTCTTCGGTCGATCCCGAACCAGCTGAGAGCATCATCGCGGATCAGAACACCAGACAGATACAGATAAAAACGGCCCGCGATATCCGGAACCCTTGTTTTCTCATGACGACCCTTCCCTCAGCATCCGATATGTCAGTTATTGAGAAATATTCTACCGTAATGATATGAGTGCGTCACCTTTGCATATGCGGGTCATATGGCTGCAATTTAAAAACGCAGAGGCCCTTTCGACCTCTGCGTTTGCTTACAGCTGATATTATGCCGCTCTATGTCAGCAGATCTTCTTTTATTCATCTGAATGCTTCCTCGCAGACTGTGCTTTCCGTCTCGATCCATGCAGGAACAAAGCCGCTGGCCAGCGCAGTCTTCCAGGAGGCAATGTTGGAAAGGCTCGTCCCGTAATACGGGATCGCTCCCCTTCTGAACGCTTCGTCCCGGAGCAGACTCACGAGTGTTTTCGCGATTCCTTTCCCTCTGTATGCAGGACTGACATCGATCCCGATCTGCCACATGCCCGGTGAATCAGCCGAACAGCCGGCCATGCCCATAATTTCATCTCCATTCATGGCCGTCACTGCAAGCACGTCAGGCCGCTCCGGATGGTAGCGGTCGCAGAGCGCATTCGGAAACTCTTCTCTTCCGTAATACGCGCCAATATCTTCCTGCTCCAGCCAGCTCACGGTCAGATCCGCCCTGATATCCAGATACCCCGGCGAAGGAAGAAACATATGATGGGTCGGCGCCATCCTGTACCCATATTCCCGGAGTTTCTTCTCCAGCTGGTAGAAGTTCTGCTGTTCGAAAAGCCAGAAGCCCTTCCTGCCGCTGACCCACTCATGCAGCCAGGGATGGATTTTCTCATCCGCTGATATAACCGCGTTCTTTCCGAAGGTCACAATCTGAAGAAAATACTGTTTATCAGAAAACATCCTTCTTTTTTCATGAAGAACCGGCCGCGTAATAAGGGTGTCTTCCTTCAGAAAATCCTCCGGCTCGCAGTTCAGCTCATATGAAAGCTGCCTTCTGACAGCTGCCTCAATCTGCTCTCTTTTCATCATTCAGATACCTCGCTCCCGGATCTGCAGCACATTTTCCGGAGTGTAGAAAACTGCCTCCTCTTCCGACAGGGAATGCGAAAAGGATGCGGCCGGACCGGAAGAAGGATGAAAGTCTACAGCTTCCCCCGCTCTTACCCCGTCTGTCCATACGCAGTCATATCCGGCAAAAAAGCTCCTTGTATGGGCCGCCTCCTTCCCCCAGTCATCCCAGAGGTCCTTTCGGATATGCCCGCCGATCCGGCAGCGCAGGAACACTGCTTTTGCGTCTTCCCGCCAGGGCCTGCCAAGAAAACAGCTCTCAGGCGGGCAGTCGGATCTGAGAAGACAGCGGTTGAAAACATAGCCGAACGGCTGCCCTGCCGGAGTGGAAGGAGCCGTCACATAAGCGATCGGTGCCCTGCTCTGCTCCGGATTATGCATCTGTACGGAATCCTGTGCCAGCTCTGGATCATGCGTCTGCTCTGAATCATGCGTCTGCTCAGGATTATGCGGATCCCTGCAGAAAATCTCACATTTCTCGAACCAGGCACAGGCGCCTCCGAATATAAAATCGATGTTCCCTTCCACATAGCATTCCCTGAAATACATCCGGCAGAGTCTTCGCTCGAACGATTCGGTCGGCCCGCGGAAGCCTCCGGGTTCGACCTCCTTTTCAGGAAGCGGTCCTGTGAAGAGGGTGTCCTGCTGCCCGAGCAGCCGCACCCGGTAAAAACGCAGCCGGTCGGCGTAGGCGTGCAGGGCGATCGCCTGTCCGGCCAGATAGCCGGGGCCTGCGGCATTTTCGATTGTCAGATTTTCCAGAGTAACGTCATCCGCTGCAATCAAAACCGTCTGTGTACGGAAGGTTCCCCTTTTGATCCCGTCTTCCAGGATTTCATAGCCGCCAAGGGAGCCCGTGATCCGCACTTCATTTCCGGCTGCCGGTCCGGAAGAAAGCTCTCCGTCCATGCCTTTCCGGCTGCCGGAAACGGCCCTGTCTTCCGCGCTCTCTCCCCGCAGCGTCAGTCCCCTGGTCCGGATGACAAGATGCTCCCGGTAGATACCGGGAGCAATCTGAATGACAAAGGGATGTCCGGAGTGTTCCTCCGCATGGCGGACCGCATCCTGGATCGTATGAAAGGCCGCGCTGTCGGAATTCCGGCTGACATATAAAACCGCTGCCTCTTCCGCCGGGCCTTCTGCAAGCGCTATCCGGCCTGACTGTGCCGGATTTTCCATGACCGCTTCCGGATTCATCTCTTCCGGGGATCTCATGGCTGTTTTCCGATGTAGGCAAGAATGCCGCCGTCCACATACAGGATGTGTCCGTTTACAAAATCGGATGCTGAGGAGGCCAGGAATACGGCCGCGCCCATCAGATCTTCCGGATCGCCCCAGCGCTCTGCGGGAGTCTTTCCGATGATAAAGCGGTCAAAGGGATGACGGCTGCCGTCCGGCTGGATCTCACGCAGCGGAGCGGTCTGCGGCGTAGCGATGTAGCCGGGTCCGATTCCGTTGCACTGGATATTATAGCAGCCATACTCGGAAGCGATATTGCGGGTGAGCATCTTCAGTCCGCCCTTTGCGGAAGCATAGGCCGATACGGTTTCCCTGCCCAGCTCGCTCATCATGGAGCAGATATTGATGATCTTGCCGCTGCGGCGCTCCATCATGCCCGGAAGAACTGCCTTGGACATGATAAAGGGAGCGGTCAGGTCGATATCCACAACCTCGCGGAACTCTTCCGCGCTCATCTCCGTCATCGGGATCCGCTTGATAATGCCGGCGTTGTTGACCAGGATATCAACCGGGCCCAGTTCCTTTTCGATTGAGGCGATCATCTCCGCCACCTGATCTTCCTTCGTTACGTCGCAGATATAGCCGCGCGCATCGATTCCGAGCGCCTTGTAATCAGCCAGAGCCTGATCCATGTGATGTTGTCCGCGGCAGTTGAAGGCGATCTTCGCGCCTGCTCCGGCCAGTCCCTGCGCGATCGCAAAACCGATCCCGTAGGCCGCTCCCGTAACGAGAGCCACTTTTCCCTCAAGGGAGAATTTCTTCAGAATGTCCATACTCCACCTCTTTTTATCTCAGTTCTGTTGTCGGGATGTTGTCCATGTCATCGAAGGCCTGGTTCTCGCCGCCCATAGCCCAGATGAAGGTATAGTTGCTGGTGCCGGCGCCGGCATGGATGCTCCAGGAGGGGCTGATCACCGCTTCTTCATTCTGCATGACGATATGACGGGTTTCTTTTCCTTCTCCCATCATATGGAAGACCACATTGTCCTTCGGAACCTCGAAATACATGTAGATCTCCATGCGGCGCTCGTGGGTGTGGGCCGGCATCGTATTCCATACGCTGCCAGGCTCCAGGACCGTCATGCCCATGGAAAGCTGGCAGGTCTTGAGAACATCCGGATGAATGAACTGGTTGATCACACGTTTATTTGATGTCTCCATCGCGCCGACCGGACGCTTGTTGGCCTTCTCGATCGGGATCAGGGTCGTCGTGTAAGCGCAGTGCGCCGGCGCGCTGACCATATAGAATTTGGCGGGCTTTGCCGGATCCAGGCTCTTAAAGGTAACGACCTTCGTTCCCTGGGTGATGTAGAGGCAGTCCTTGTAGTTCATCTCAAAGGTCTGGTCATCCGCTCTGACAACGCCCGGTCCGCCGATATTGAACATGCCCAGTTCCCGGCGCTCCAGCAGATAATCCGTCCCGAAATTTCCCCATACATCGATTCCCTTATCGATGGAAACCTCTTCCTGAACCGGCATGCAGCCCAGTGTCACCATCCGGTCCACATGGGAATAGACCGCGACAACCTGATCGGGCTGATACAGACCCGTAATCAGGAATTCATCCCGCATCTCCTGTGTGGTATATCTCTTAAAATCTCTCTGATTGACAGAATAACGAATATCCATATTTCCCCCTTTTCAGGCACAGATAATGTGCCGTGTGTTTAATGTTCCTCAGGCTCTTTCGCCGCGCCTTCCCAGTTGAATTCCTTTGTTCCTTCCGCCGAGTCTGTTTCGACAGCCTTTGGAATGTACCGGTCAAACACTCTCATAAAGTATATGGAAAGCAGATAGGCGATCCATCCGATCCCGACTGTCAGGGTAATAAAGTTCGTCCACACGATCGTCGTCAGATTCAGATAGATCACGACGCCGACCAGAATGACCATCTGCAGGGTCCAGCCGAAATGTTTGATGGGCAGGATCAGCGCGTAATGGATCGTGTCCTTTACCGTGTTGACAAATTTTGCCTGGATGGCAAATACATAGAGCAGCGACAATCCGTAGGGAATGAGGATGGCAATGGCAAAGGCATGACCTGCCCTGAGACTTGTCCCATCCATCAGATTCCAGAAGATCAGCCCGTAAAGCAGCAGGGCGCCGACCGCGGCGTAGATCAGCCAGATGATGGTCGCCTGTTTGAAATTCTCCCGGAAAGAACGGAAATAGTTGGCCGTCGGATACCCCTCATCATTCTGCAGCTTCATGCAGGCATAGAAGAGCGCAGTGGTCGATGCGCCGATCGTGATGACCGGAATGCTGGTAAGAACCCACAGTATGTTTAATATCCAAAGATATCCGATCTTGCGCACAAAGCGCCAGACAGGATTGTCCGCACTGAAAAACCTCATGAATGCCCCTCTTCGATCCTGTCGATCTGATCCAGGTCATATGCCGGTCCGGCTGTCCCTTCGATCCTGACATGATCCAGAACAAGATGTTTTACATTCCGGATGAACATGCCGCCCGCGCAGCATTCCTCCACGCCTTCCGCCATGGCGGCCAGGCCTTTCTGCGGCCGGTCTGACATCCGGATCGAAACGTCGCTGAAAAGCGCTTCCTCTATTTTCTGCTCCGGCAGGCCTTCGATATGAACGGCGCGCACATGCGCCCCGCGGCAGTCGATCTGCTCAAAGGAGACCTTACCGATGGAGGGCGTCCTCTCATCGACCGGCCGGGCACTGCGGTCGGAAACATACAGGGTGTGCCCGTCCGGGTCACAGTAATAGAAACTGTTGATTACAAAAGGCGTCTTCACCTCATCCATATCGATCCGGCAGAAGCGGATCGCGTCAAGCACCGAATCTTTTCCGCGGCCGCGCCTTGTCTTGATTCTGAGCCCCCGGTCCGTGTGACGGAAGATACAGTCCTCCACCGTCACATCACGGACGCCTCCTGCAATCTCCGAGCCGATGGTGACGGCGCCGTGCCCGTTCTCCAGCAGGCACTGCCGGATCATCATCTGCTGTGACGGCGTATGATACTTTTTTGCCATGTAGATCTTCCCGGATTTGATCGCGATGCAGTCATCTCCAAGGGAGAAATGCATTCCGATGATCTGTACGCCGCTGCAGGATTCCGGATCCAGCCCATCCGTGTTGGGCGAAACCGCCGGATTGAACACCTGCGTCCCGTAAAATGCAAGCTGCCTGCAGAAGTAGGGATGGATGGTCCATGACGGACTGTTCTGAAAACAAAGGCCCTGAACCACAACATCCCTGCAGTGGGAAAGAAAGAAGAGCCTGGGTCTTGCCGGAAGGGCTTTCACCCGTTCCTTCCTCCACCAGTTCTCATGGCTGGCGGCCCCGTCGATCACCCCTTCTCCGCAGAGCAGAACCCCTTCCGCGTTCAGTCCGCTGATCAGAGGCATCCGCATCGGAAGCGGATTGCCTTCCCAGCTGCCGAGATTGTATTCATCCGTTTCATCATAATATGAAACCATGCCGGGCAGGAGCGGAAGGCGCTCTTCCTCCGTAAAAGCCTTCAGAACCGCGCCTTTCTCAAGCTGCAGATGCAGGAAGCTTTTCAGCTGCAGACAGCTGAAACGGTAAACTCCCTCCGGCACCAGAACTCTTCCGTCCTTCGGGCAGGCCCAGATGGCCGCCTGCAGAAAGAGAGTATCATCGCTGACACCGTTCCCCTTCGCGCCGAAATCCCGCACGTTCAGGGTCACGCTCTCATAATCGGTATGGAAGGAAACCGTCTTCTCTTCCGCATACGTCACAGCGGAATCCGTCGGGCATCCTTCCGCGGCGCTGTCAGCAGCGGGACAAGCCGGGCATCCTTCCGCGGCGCTGTCAGCAGCGGAATCCGCCGGGTTTCCTACCGCGGCGCTGTCAGCAGCGGGACTGGCCGGGCGCACCGAGACCGTGACCTGGCTGTCCGGCTTCAGGCAGAACAGATTATTTACTGTACGGCTCGTCTCAAACGGCGCTTCCCCGTTTACACTGATCCGGTAGGGCCGGACAGTCTCATAACGTCCTCCGTCCACAATCTCAAGCACCGCCGTGCGGGCGCTGTGATACAGGAGCCGGAGTTCAAAATCACATTTCTTATTCATCGCATTTCCCGTCGTAGCTTTTTTCCTGCCGGATTCTTACGCCATCCGCTGAGAGCACGTGAGCCGTGCCCTCCGGCCTGCGAATCTGCCCGTTAACTGTTACTATACACGACCCTCCACACATCAGGCCGCAGTATAACATACATAGGGCTGCCGCAGAAGATCTGCGTCAGCCCTGAAAACGGATTCAGCCGTTCAAAGGCAGATCCATCAGCCTTTCACGCCGCCCGCAGAGATACCTTCCACGAACTGGTCCTGGGCCAGGAAGAAGATTACGATGGACGGGATAATGGAAATCAGAGAGGTTGCCAGAACGCGGTTCCAGCTGAAGCCGGCATCCGAGTCCATGGACAGCTTTACAAAATAGGAGGCCGGATATTTGGCCGGTGTATTGACATAAAGCAGCGGGCCCATGAAGTCGTTGGAAGACCACATGAACTGGAAGAGGGCGCAGGAGATCAGCGCCGGCATAAGCATCGGCACGACCACCTTCACCAGGGTCTGGATGACATTGCAGCCGTCGATCTTGGCCGCCTCCTCAAGCTCGTGCGGGACATTGTGCAGGAACTGCACCAGCATGAAGATGAAATAGGTATCGCACGCGAACAGGGACGGCACGATCAGCGGAAGATACAGGTTGGAGCCGACCCATCCGAGCCTGTTGTAAAGGATGTACTGCGGTACATTCAAAACAACCTGCGGCAGGAACAACGTGCTGATCATGATCGGATAGAGGAACTTCTTTCCGACGAAGTTGAAGCGCCCGAATCCGTAAGCGGTCAGCGTCGCGGATACCAGGGTAAACGCCACCTTCGGGATGACAATGCAGAAGGTATTGAACAGGGCCTTCCAGATATTGATATTGCCGCCGTAGCTCTTGACCGCGTTGACATATCCTTCAACGGTGGGATGTCTGGGAATGATGTTCAGGCCGGCGAAAATCTCACTGTTTTCCTTGAAGGTCGCGCCCACCATCCACACCAGCGGATAGACCATGAAGATGCCCACCACGATCAGGACGGTATAGCGGATAATGCTCGAAATCCGGTTTTTTCTTCTGACCTTTCTGTTGTAATAGTAGGAAAGGTCCTCTGCGCTCATATTTGCTTCATTTCTTGCCATGGCTTCAGACCTCCTTACTCTTCATCTGCATAGTAAACCCAATGCTTCTGGCTCCAGAACGAAATCGCGGTAAAGATTACCAGGATCACGAACAGTACCCAGGCCATTGCGCTTGCCAGACCCATGTCGTACTTCTGGAACGCGGCATTGTAGATCAGGATCGACATCAGAGTCGTCTTTCCGCGCGGACCGCCGTTTGTGATGATGAACGGGCCGTTGAATTCCTGGAATGCCTGTACCAGCTGAGTGATCAGATTGTAGAAAATAACCGGCGTGATCAGCGGAACCGTGATACTGAAGAACTGCTTCCATTTTCCGGCTCCGTCCAGAGAGGCCGCCTCATACAGGTCCTCCGGCACGCCCTTGAGGGCTGCCAGGAAGATGACCATCGTCGAACCGAACTGCCATACACGGAGCAGGCAGATGATGAACAGGGCCCAGTTCGGATCCGTCATGAAGCTGGGCGGATTGCCGCCGAGCATGCGGATCATCTGCTGGATGAGACCGTCATCCTTGAACAGCGCGCGCCACAGTACGGAGATCGCGACGGAGCCGCCGAGGATGGACGGGATATAGTATGCCGTACGGAAAAGATTCACGCCTTTCAGCTTGAAATTCAGGATATACGCAACAAACAGCGCCACCACAAGTTTCAGCGGCACCGTCATGAAGGCATATTTGAAAGTGATGATCAGAGCTTCCCTGTACTGTCTTTTTTCAAAGACCGCCAGATAGTTCATCAGTCCGGTTTCTTTGATCCCTTTGAACAGGTTGTAGTCTGTAAAGCTGTAATACAAAGAGGATCCGAACGGATACAGCTTAAATACCAGAAAACCGATCAGCCACGGGATAATGAAGAAAAATCCAATATTGTTTTTAGCCCATTTCTTCATGCAGCTTCTCCCTTATATGTTTTGTTTTCAGTCCGAACTGCAGCCGGCTGTCCTGTTGCACTCTGGCAAACCGGGCAGCCGGCCACAATCATCAGGAAACGCCGATGATTCAGAACGTTATTTAAGCCTCAGGATCAGCGTTTCCCTGTTTCAATCTCTGCGCGTCCCGCGCGCTCAGCTGAAGAATACCGTTTCTCAGCCGATCAGCCTTCGCAGGCGGCAACCATGCCGTCGTACAGCTCCTGAGCGCCTTCCGCGGTATCGAACTCACCATAGGAAAGTCCGCCGAATACATAGGTGTAGGTTCCCTCGGAGCCCTTCAGCTCGTTGCTCTCGTATACCGGAACTTCCGGATACTCGGACGCAGCCATAACCTTGCCGTGTGCTTCCGCGATGACCGGATCAAGAGCGCCTGCCTCATCCAGAACCGCGTAAGCAGCCTTGGATTCCGGAATACCGCGCTCGGAGGCCATAATGGTGACGCCTTCCGGATCGTTGCACAGATAATCAATCAGCATGGCAGCTTCCTTCGGATGCTCGCAGGTGGAAGAGATCGCGAAGCCAAGGGAAACCTTTGTGAAGACACCGGTCTTGCCGCTCTCGCCGAAATCGGTGAACTCATCGCCAACTACCATCTCTCTGCCTTCGCCAAGAGCGCTGATGTACTTCTTCGGAGCGGAATCCCACTCAAGAATGCCGGCATATTTGCCGTCGATGAACTTCGGATTCTGATCCAGGCTGGCCGCCGCATCGCCGTCGATGGTAACGATGGACGGGATTACATGGTCAGCTTCCAGGGACATGATGAAATCAAGGCCGTCCTGCAGCTCTTCCACAGTCATGTTCACCGTTCCGTCAGCAAGGATCGGCTTCTCATATTTGGCCTGCAGATAGAAGGTCATCATGATCATACGGTCAAACTCGCCCAGAGCCAGCGGATAATAATCATCGCCAAGCTTCTCCTGGAAGACTTTTCCTGCTTCGCGAAGCTCTGCAAGAGAGGTCGGAACCTCCAGTCCCGCTTCTTCAAATGTGGTCTTGTCCCAATAGAATACACGGCCGGTCATGGATACCGGAACGCCTGCCAGCTGGCCGGTCTGATCCTTCATCATATCCAGATAGGTCTGCTCCCACTGTGTAAGATCGATCGTGTCGGAGACGGTGTTCAGATCCAGGAAGACATCTCCATTGGAGTCGAACTCGTCGATCCAGCTCAGGTTGATCTGGTTAACATCCGCCGCGGTTCCGGACTGGAACTCAAGCGCTCTGGCGGACTCCCAGTCTGACCATGCGCCGAAGTTGACTTCCACATTGATGCCCGGATACTTTTCCATAAATGCGTTGACTGCCTGCTGAGTCGCCTCATGTCTGGAGTCGCCGCCCCACCATGCGAACTTAAGTGTGCATTCCTCATAGTCTGCCGCGGACGCTGTGAATCCCATAGCCATGGTCAGCGCCATAACAGAAGCAAGTCCCAATCCCATGATCTTCTTCATCTTCATAGCTGCTCTCCTTTTCTGTTTTCCTGAAACTGAAATTTCTTTATCAAAAGCTGCTTCTGCAGTTCTGAACATATAATAGATGGCCGTCTGTCCTCTTTTGAAGGATCTGAATCAGGCAAGCCGCAGGTATTCCGCGTATGCCATCAGGAACGGTCCGACGCCTTTCGCGTCATCCGCGGAGATCGGCTCCGAGAGGTAATATTCTACGCTGCCGTCGCGCTTCTCTCCCGGTCCCAGGCCTGCCACATGGCAGATATCCTGCAGGCGGACGATCCCGTCCTCTCCCGGGCGCAGCTTTCTCTCGCAGACGCTCTCGAACATCTCTTTTCCGGCCGGGAGATACTTCTCCGCAAGCAGCAGGTTCAGCCGGACCGCTTTCATGATGGCGGCGGCTGCCATGACGCTGCCGGAGCTCTCGGTGTAGTTGCCTTTAAGGTCTCCCTTGCTGATCAGCTGGTAGATCAGCCCGTCCTCTTCAGAGCGGTAATTCAGAAGGCTCTTCACGGATTCCTGAAGCAGGTCCTTAAGCTCCGCGTACTGCTCGTAGATCTGAATATTCATCGCTTCCAGCGTATCGACCAGGGCAATCAGCCACCAGCCGTATGCCCTGCTCCAGAAGTTGGCGGAACATCCTGTCACCGGATCCGCCCAGGGCTGAACCCTCGCTTCATCATATCCGTGGAAATACAGCCCGGTTTTTTCATCCCTGAGGAAGCGGCGTACATTGCGGAACTGCTCCAGAATGTCGGAATAGTTCTCCATGCCGTTATAGCGGGTCTCGTACTCCATATACAGCGGCTGTGCCATATAAAGGCCGTCCAGCCAGATCTGGTAAGGATAGATATCCTTGTGCCAGAAATTGCCGCATTTGCATCTCGGATGGCTGTGCAGGCGCTTCATGTGATATTCCAGAGCCCTGCGGTATCTTTCGTCCCCGGTCTCGTCGATCGCGAAGAAAAGAAGCTTGCCGCAGTTCAGGTCGTCCAGATTATCATGGTCCGTATTGTAGGTAGGAATCGTTCCGTCCTCCAGAACCCTTTCCTTCAGATAACGGAGAATATAGTCCTTATAAAAGGAATCGCCGGTGGCTTCATACATGCGCTTAACGCCCATCAGAAGACAGCCGTCCTCATAATTCCAGTACTTCTGGTAAGCCTGATAACGCGCCAGATAATCTCTGACATACTTGTCAATCCGTTCACTCACAGCACATTCCCTCACATCTCATCCCATAAGGCAGTCAGTCATCTGTACGAAATGACGGAGTGTACCAATCAACCGCACCGATCCTTATGCAACTGTACAGCGAAATTATAGCACCGCCCGTTTTTCCCAACAACTGATGAAATGTCTGATCTTTCTCAAAAATACAGATATTTTGTCTTTTTCGGCACCCCCTTCTATGTTAGAATAGAAACAGATCCGCCGGACAGCCCTTCCGGATCTTGTTTCTGCATAAACTGATTAATTGTTCTCAATAATCGGCTGTGGAGGCTGAAATCTGCCTGCGGCGCTGTTTCCCGCAGCGGAGGCTGACTCGCGGCAGCCATATCACAGGACTCATTTCAGGGAAAGGAGGAAGCATGGCGGAACTGCATGAACTGTCACAGGACCAGCGGCTGCGCAACCATTTCAACATCGATAAAAGACGGCGGACCAGCCGGCATGTCCAGCCGGATCCGCACTACCACTCCTACTATGAGTTTTATTACCTGGCCGCCGGCGGCTGCCGCTTTTTTGTGCTGGATACCATGTATACGCTGTCACCCGGCGACCTGCTGATCTGCGCGCCGGGGGAATATCACCGGAATTCCTATTTCGGAACGCAGATGCACGACCGCTTTACCGTCTACTTTGATTCGCAGCGGATCACGGAGGATCTGCTTCCCTACCTGGGCTTTCTGCCGGACGTCCCGGGAGGACAGCGTCATTACCATATTCCGGAGCATCTGCAGGCGGATTTTCTGGCTCTGCAGAATTATATGCTCAGCCAGTATCAGCTGAATACTCCGGAGGGTGAATTCTCCCTGAATCATCTGCTGCCGGTCTATCTGATGTTTCTTTTTCAGAACGCGCAGCCGGCGGCGCGGGGAAGCCTGCAGGCCAGCCAGACAGAGCAGGCCCTGCAGACGGCCGCCCAGTACATCGCCTCGCATTTCAGCGACCCGATCACGCTGGACCAGGTTTCAGGGCTCGCCGGTTTCTCTCCTACTTATTTTTCAAGGAAATTCAAGGATTTCGCCGGTATCAGTTTCAGCAGTTATCTCACCCATATCCGGCTTCGCGAGGCAGCCTCGATGCTGCGCGGCACCGGGCTTTCCATCTCGGAGATCTCGCAGAGCTGCGGTTTTTCAGGCGCGAACTATTTCGGGGATGTCTTCCGTCTCGCATACGGAATGTCTCCCCGTGACTACCGGAGGAAAGAAGAAGTGGAGCAAAGGGACCGTATCCCGTTCAGGAGCGGGGAGCGGAGCGCAGAACCACGGGCGCACAGATGAAGTCCGGCAGCCGGAGCTGCCGTGCTCCCGGGCGCCGGCCGGGGCGGAATGGATCTCCAGGCTGATTGAGGGGAACTATTTCCCGTGCTCCCGGGCGCAGTCCGGCCGGGGTGGAAAGGATGATTCAGAAGAAAGGGGTATGCAAATGATTCAGTTTGGAATGCGTGGACATGACATCTGTTCGAAAGGACCGCTCACACAGGTTCTCGACAGCTTTGAGGCGCTGGGAATCGAGCACATCCAGCTTGCGCCTGGCAAATCCTTCAGCGATTACGATTTTTCCGCCGGACATTACAGCTCGGGCCTGGGCTGGTATCTGGGAAAAGAGCTTGCCGCAAGGCATCTTCATGTCGCCGTACTCGGCTGCTATATCAATCCGGCAAATCCCGACCCGCAGGCAAGGGAGGACGCCATTCTGCGTTTTATCGATCATCTTCGATATGCAAAAAGGATCGGGGCTGACATGGTCGGCACCGAGACGGGACGCTTCAGCAGCGACTTCTCCGTCACCCCCGCCACCCGGACGGAAGAGTGCTATCAGACCGTGCTTCAAAGCTTCCGCAGGATCGTGCGGGCAGCGGAGCAGATCGGCGTGACCGTCGGAGTGGAAGGCGTCTTTGACCATACCCTCTATAATCCGAAAATGATGAAACGCTTCCTCGACGATATCGGTTCGGAAAATGTGGAAGTCATCCTGGACGCGGTCAATCTGATCCCCCCGGAAGCAGAATCCGACCCTGACATGCAGAGCCGGATCATAAGCGAGGCTTTTGAACTCTACGGGCGGCGGATCAGTGTACTCCATCTGAAGGATTTTGTATTCGAGGGGAACAGACAGCTCTACCGCCATCCCGGGGAAGGACATTTCCACTACCCCGCCCTGATGCGGCATATCCGGGACGGAAAGCCCGGGATTATCGGGCTTCTGGAAAACTCCAGTCCCGACCGCTACAGGGCCGACTGCGAATACCTGCAGAATCAGCTGTA
>DGHP01000109.1:16039-26833 GCA_002392705.1 Lachnospiraceae bacterium UBA3845
TGTATATCCCGCGCAGACAGGAAGAGGTATAAAAGCTCCTTAATTTTATTAAGGGCCGCTTTTTCAGCGGCCCTTAATCTCAATCCTGTCCAGAATGCCCTGTACGCCCACATCCCGGTGCGTCAGGTACATCCGCACGACATCTTCCACAAAAAGCTCTCCTGCCCCCGTCTTCTTCCTGATCTGCTGCAGGCTGAGTCCCCTGTCCGTATACCGGATAATCTTCTCAATCAGCGTGTACATTTCGGGATGGGCCGTATTCGCATGCCCGTAGCAGATGGTCCTGGGATCTGCTGCAAGAAGCCGTCTCCAGCTTGCTTCGATCTGCGTCCCGGCATGCAGTTCCAGCTCATACAGGGGATTCAGATCCCCGACAAAGACACAGCCGTCATCCAGGAGCAGGGAAATGCTGTCTTCACTGTGTCCCGGCGTGTGAATAATCTCGCCGTCAATGCCCAGCTCTCCAAGGAAATTCCTGCTTTCCGCAAGAGGAACAATCCGCAGATCCTCATCTTTTACCGGTATAAAGAAGCGGTTATGCTCCTTCTGGAAAATGTGATCCGACTGATGGATATACGCCTTCTGGACATCGGCCGCCGCGATCACGGGGCCGTGGGAGGCAATCTCCTGCGCGATTCCCATATGATCCGGATGATAGTGGGAGATCAGGATATAACGGATGTCCTGCAGGCCGCAGCCGGCCTCGCCGAGGGCCCTGCAGAAGCGGGGAAAGGTGCCCGCCCATCCCGTATCAAACAGAAGAAGCCCCTTCCTTCCCCGGATCAGATATGTATTTGTGGCGGAATATTTCAGTTCAGTAACCATCCCGTCTCCCATTGCGCATACGAAGGCCATGCCTGCCGGACAGCACGCTCAGAGCAGTATCCGGCAGGATACCGGCATTTACCAGTATTTGACCTCACGGAAAAGCGGCGTCGAGAAATAGCGCTCCGCGGTATCCGGAAGCACGGTCACGACCGTTTTTCCGCGTCCCAGCTTCTTTGCCAGACGAAGCGCCGCGCAGACATTCGTTCCGCTGGAAATGCCGCACATGATGCCTTCCAGGGAAGCGAGCTGCTTGGAGGTCTTGATTGCCTGCTCATCCCTGACGATGCAGATCTCATTGTAGATGCTCTGATCGAGAATTCCCGGAATCAGTCCGTCCCCGATCCCCATCTGGAGATGGGTCCCCACAGATCCTCCTGATAAAATCGCGGCGTGCTCCGGCTCCACTGCCCAGATTTCAATGTCCGGGTTGGCTTTGCGCAGGGTCTGCCCGATGCCGGTGATGGTTCCGCCGGTTCCGATGCCGGAGCAGAAACCGTCGATCCTCTTTCCGGCGTCTTTCAGGATCTCTTCTCCGGTTAGTCTCTGAATCTCCACGTTTGCCGGATTCTCAAACTGCTGCGGAACAAATACCTTCGGGTCCTCCCTCCGCATCCGTTCCGCGATGTTTACGCACTCATTGATGCATTCCCCGATATTCCCGTCGTCGTGTACCAGGATCACCTCAGCCCCGTAATGTTCGATGAGCTTTCTGCGCTCCTCGCTGACGGAATCGGGCATTATAATCCTGACCCGGAAGCCTTTAACTGCTCCGACCAGGGCAAGGCCGATCCCCTGATTTCCGCTTGTCGGCTCCACGATTACACTGTCCGGATGAAGGAGTCCCTGCTCCTGTGCCCTGCAGATCATGGCGTATGCGGTCCTGGTCTTGATGGAACCGCCCACATTCAGGCCTTCAAACTTCACCAGGACCTCGGCGCTTTCCTCGTCTGTCATCCTCTTGAGCCGGATCAGCGGCGTGTGTCCCAATGCATCCAGAATGTTGTCATATATCATCTCTCTGTCTCCTGTCAGTTTTTTATTACAAAGCAGCCTGAACTATGACTGCGGACTGCTGCCTGCCCGGCGCTGCAAGCACCATTTTACTACCAGTCATGGCAATAATCCATATCAGACTGCCGCAATTTCATGCCGGCGGTCCTGCGCGCTTTATCCGCTTCCGCGGTTTCATGCCGGCAGTCCTGCGCGCTTTATCCGCTCCCGCGATTCCATGCCGGCAGTCCTGCGCTTTTTCCGCTGCCGGGTTTCCACTTTGCGCTGCCGGGTTGCACTCCGCGAAAAGTGCTGAAGAACCACCGATAGAATCAGCTTTTCCTCAGTCAAATGGGGAAGTGGGAATTCTCATATAATCCATCTTCCTGTAGAGCAGGAAGATAAGAATGGAGGCGATCCCTGAAAGCCCGTATCCTGCCGCGGCCAGATAAGCCCCGGCTCCCCCCGGGCCGCGCAGGGCAGCTGCTGCCGCACAGACGGAGCAGATCAGAAGCAGTCCCCCGTGAACGGGCGGATAAACCCTGAGCTTGAAGGAAAGGTCCGTTAACTGCCGGCCCGTCAGCATATCCTTTATCATAAGAAACTGGAGCACCCCGGAAGCTTCAAAGAGAAAAAGCACGGCAGAGAGAAGGCTCCCCCCGAAAACCAGCCGTTCTGAATTGACATAGCTTTTCTGAAGAACAGCGCACAGATAAAACACGAGGCTTGCCGCACATAGAATGCCAATGCGGATTTTCGCCTTTCTCAGCTTAAGAGCATCACTGTTCTGGGCATAATAATCCCCGACATAGCTGTATTCAACCCGGTAACCCCGCTTATTGCCGGCGGGAACCTTCTCCGCCTTATAGTTTTCTTCGATTTCCTCCCGGATGGTCGGAAAACGCAGGGGCTTATGCTCCCGTCCTCTGTCTGATTCCATCTCTTTTTACCCCTTCCTTGCAGATGATCCGCCGCAGCCTTCCCTGCAGGTGATCCGCCGCAGTTCAGTTTAACATGACTGCGGCCGGCTTCACAAGACACTGTCCATTCCGCCCGGGCAAAACTGCGGCCGCCTTTTCTGTTCACGGCCTGATTAATCGCAAAAAGGTCCGGCGGTATCAAACCGTCAGACCTTCTGAATACCCTTCTTTCAGGCAATAAAAAAAAGCTGCTAACCAGAATCGAACTGGTGACCTCCACATTACCAATGTGACGCTCTACCGACTGAGCCATAGCAGCTTATTGACATCTCTTGTCAACGAAGAGGATTCTAACACAGGGCGGGAGGCTTGTCAATCAGTTTTTTGCAAACTTCCCGCCCTGAGAGGAATTCTTTTCAGGAATACCGGTCTGTCCCGCTTTCGCGCTGATCCCGGTATCTGTCCGGGCCGGACCGCAGATCTTAATTCTCGGTCTCTGCTTCCGTCTCGCTCTCAGCTTCTGTCTGAGCTGCCGCTTCTGCCGCAGCTGCTTCCGCTTCCGTCTGCGCTGCCGCTTCCGCCTCGGTCATAGCTGCTTCCGCTTCCGTCTGCACCGCCGCTTCCGCCTCGGTCATAACTGCTTCCGCTTCCGTCTGCACTGCCGCTTCCGCCTCAGTCATAACTGCTTCCGCTTCCGTCTGCGCTGCCGCTTCCGCTTCAGTCATGACAGCAGCTGCTTCCGTCGCCGGTTCAGTCGCCGCGGCCGTACCATTTGAAGCGGACCTGTCGGGAATCATGTTCAGCCCAAGGGCGAGAATCAGAAATGCTGCTGCCAGCAGCTTGGTAACTCTGACAAGAGTGCCTTCCATGGACTTGGACTTGTTCTTTCCCCAGTAAGTATCACCGAGACCACCGATCGAACCCAGTCCTGCTGCCTTTCCTTCCTGCATCAGAACGATGGCTGTCAGGGCAACACAGACAACCAGAAAGATAATTGTCAGAAAAATCTTCATCTTCTTCCACTCCTTGTCAATATCTATGTATTCACAACATAAACGGTATCATACCATACCTCCCGCATCCGAATCAAGAGCAAAAGCGCCCTTTGATGCAGGAAAGTTTCGTGAATGGTACTATTCACGGCCCTCCACACAGCAGGCCACACACATATTCCACCTGGCAGCTTTGCTGCATAGTGGAATAGCGTACAGGCTCTGTTGCGGCATCATGACATTCTCTGCCGCACGATCTCATAAGCCAGCACGCCGGCCGCGACAGAGGCATTCAGGGAATCAATCTCACCCCGCACGGGGATAGCCGCCGTGAAGTCGCATTTCTCCCTGATCAGCCGCCCGACGCCTTCCCCCTCATTGCCGATCACAACGCCGATCGGCCCTTTCAGGTTCAGCCTGTACATCAATTCCCCCTTCATGTCTGCGCAGACAAACCAGATCCCCTCTTTTTTCAGGGCCTCTATCGTCTGGCCGAGGTTGTTCACCCTGGCAACCGGGGTAAAGCTGACCGCGCCGGCGGATGCCTTGACAGCGGTGGGCGTCAGCCCTGCCGCCCTTCTCTTCGGGATAATCACGCCGTGGGCGCCCGCGAGGTTTGCTGTACGGATAATCGCTCCCAGATTATGCGGATCCTCGATATTGTCCAGGAGAAAGAGAAAGGGATCCTCTCCCTTCTTTCTGGCATTTTCCAGAATGTCCTCCAGTTCGGCATACTCATAGGCGGCAGCGTGGGCGATTACACCCTGATGCCTGCCGGTCTCCGACATCTGGTCAAGCCGTTCTTTCGACACATAGCTGATGATGGCGTCTGTTTTCTTTGCCATCTGGACCAGGGCCAGAACCGGACCGTCCCGCAGGCCGTCCTGCACATACAGGCGTTCAATGGGCCTGCCGGCGCGAAAGGCCTCTTTGATGGGATTGCGCCCTTCGACTATGAATTCTTCTGCGGGAATCTCATTCCCGTTTTTCTCACGGTCTGTCATCTCTCTGCTCTTCTTTTCTCTCTATAATTACAATCCGGCTGACTTTATTATCCAATCCGGCCGACTTTTTATCCGTCTCCTGCTCACAGTGCCTCCCGGAGCAGTTCCGTAATCCGTCTGTACCGCTTCTTCAGATACAGGTATCCGATCAGGGCTTCCAGCCCTGTTGCCTCCAGATATTCCCTGCGCTCCGCGTTTTTCGCGCTGTGCCCGGGGCTGGAATTGCGGCCCCGCCTCATAACCGCAGCCTCCTCCTCCGTCAGAAGGGGGCTGATCTGCTCCGCGATCCTGGCCTGGTTCCTTGCGTTTACCACGGCAGACGCCTTCCGGTGCAGTCTGTCGGCGCTCATATTCGCTTTCTTCACGATCTCTGTGCGCACCAGCAGGTCAAATACCGTATCCCCGATCCAGGCAAGCGTGAGCGGGGAATACTGGCTCCAATCATGCTCCGGCAAGTCAAAAGCGCTGCTGATCACGCTGTCAAAGTCCTGGCTGCTCAGCTTCTCTTCCATTTGACTCCTTCTCTGGTGTCAAGAAGTGTGATGCCCATCTCCGAAAGCCTGTCACGGATCTCATCAGCCCGTTTGAAATCCTTTGCCTTCCTGGCCGCCTGCCGCTCCGCGATCAGTTCCTCGATCTCGGAATCAAGGACCTCTTCCTTCTTCTCGAAGCGAAGTCCGAGAATATCTCCGAGCATAAGGATCTCATCCTTCAGGGCCTTTGCGTATTCCCTTGAAATCTCCCCGGCTGCCTCGCTGTTCGCGAATTTAACCAGGTCAAAAACAACCGACAGCGCGTCTGCGGTGTTGACGTCATCGTCCATCGCCTCGTCAAATCTGCCTGTGAATTCTTCGATCCGGGGAAGCCTGGCCTTCTCCTCCTCCGTCATCGTCTCCTGCGAGGCATTCTGCGTCAGGAAATTCAGATTGTCAACCGCGTTGCAGATCCTCTCATAGGCGGATTTGGAACTCTCCATCAGATCATGGCTGAAATTGAGCGGGCTCCTGTAATGGGCGCTGAGCATGAAGAGGCGGAGAATCTGCAGATCGTACTGCTTCTCGATCTCGCGCACAGTAAAGAAATTGCCCAGGGACTTGCTCATTTTCCTGTTATCAATGTTCAGGAAAGCATTGTGCAGCCAGTAATGAGCGAATTCCACGCCGTTGCAGGCCTCCGACTGGGCGATCTCATTCTCATGGTGCGGGAAGATCAGATCCTCGCCTCCCGCATGGATGTCGATCGTATTGCCCAGATATTTCCTGGACATCACGGAGCACTCGATATGCCAGCCCGGCCTTCCCTCGCTCCAGGGCGACTCCCAGAAAGGCTCTCCCTCCTTCTTCGGCTTCCAGAGTACGAAATCGAGCGGATCCTCCTTCTCATCCTCACCCGTGACCAGAAGGCTCCGGCCGCCGGATCTGAGATCATCCAGATTCTTATGGCTGAGTTTCCCGTAATCCTTGAAAGTCCTGGTGCGGAAATAGACCGTTCCGTTCTTCTCGTAAGCGTAGCCCTTATCGATCAGGTCCTGAATCATCTCAATCATCCCGCCGATCTCCTGGGTCGCGCGGGGATGCACCGTGGCAGGCTTCACATTCATATGTTCCATATCCTGCCGGCATTCCTTAATGTAGCGCTCGGAGATTTCGTCCGCGCTCACGCCTTCGCTGATGGCTTTCGCGATAATCTTGTCATCGACGTCCGTGAAGTTTGACACATAATTGACTTCATAGCCCCTGTGCTCCATATAGCGGCGCAGGGTGTCAAAAATGATCATGGGACGGGCATTTCCGATATGAATAAAGTCGTAGACGGTCGGGCCGCAGACGTACATGGAAACCTTTCCGGGCACGATCGGCACGAACTCTTCTCTCTTTTTGGTCAAGGTATTGTAAAATAGCATAATATCACTCCGTTTCAGGCTGAAATGCAGGCCTTTAAAATCCCTGTACAAGTTTATGCAATCAGCCCCTGTTTGTCAATGAAAGCCGCCCTGCATCGCTTCCGGCTTATAAACCGCCTTACATCGGCTCCAGCTGCTTTACATTGTTTTCATCAAGTGCATGCCTGAAATTGCCGTCAGGAATCTCCATAATAACCACTTCACACAGATACAGGACCGTACACCCATGCTCCACATGTCCGGAATAGGCGACCTTGCGGTTGGACACCACCATGTGCATGTGAATATCCCCGTCTGCGATCACACCTGACAGTGCGGAAAGCTCCAGAGGTTCATTCGGCATATGGTCATAGTAATTCACCGGCGGATAAGTGGTGGTGGTAACCATATGCAGTTCACAGTTCTTGAAAGTCGCGATACCGGTCACGATAACCCCGTGTTTCAGGCCGGTCTCCTCCACGAACTTTTCAATCGATCCGAGAAGATCCTCATCAGGGTTGATCCGGATCGTATAGATTGTTCCCGCTGTTCCCTTAAAATACTGCATCCTGTCCTCCTTCCGAAAACGCTCCTGTATTCTTTCCTGCTTCTGTTCACTGCGGCTCCTGCAATCAGCCCGGCAAGGCAGCGCTTATCATGAAGCTGCCGTTCCTTCCGGAAAATACCGAAGTCTGCAGCAGAAATCCGGTGGCTGAATCTCTCATGCTCCCGGGTGCAATCTTACCGGGGCAGCTGACCAGCTTGCATAAAAGCGCCTCCCCGCGGGCACGCGGCGCATCCGGCCGGCTGTGCCTGCATGCGGGAATCCGCGATCTCATCCATCAGGGAATTCAGCAGGCAGGTCGCCTGCGCCGCGATCCCTTCTCCCCGCCCGGTAAAGCCGAGGCCTTCCTCTGTCGTCGCCTTAATGGATACCCGGTCAATATCGATTCCGAGGGCATCCGCCACATTCTGCCGCATCTGCGGAAGATGCGGCATCATCTTCGGTCTCTGGGCGATGATGATCGAATCGATGTTTCCGACTTCATAATGCTTCTCTTCCAGCAGCTCCCCGACCTTCCTGAGCAGGGCGATGCTGGAGATTCCCTCATACGCCGGATCAGTATCCGGAAAATGCTGGCCGATATCCCCGAGGGCAGCCGCCCCTAGCAGGGCGTCCATGATCGCGTGCACGATCACGTCCGCGTCCGAATGTCCCAGAAGTCCCTTCTCATACGGGATCTCCACGCCGCCGAGAATCAGCTTCCTGCCTTCTGCAAATTTATGTACGTCATATCCGATTCCTGCTCTCATATTCCTGTCCCCCGGCCGCTCCCCCGCAGGCGCAGCTCTTCTCACACCTCCGAAAGCCGGCTGTCCTTATACTGACCGCTCCCCCGCAGGCGCGGCTCTTCTTATCTTTTATCCGGGCTGCGATTCAGGGCTCCTGCGGCGGACCGGAACCTGCTTCTCCTGCAGGCACGGCGAACCGGAAGCTGCTTTTCAACGAGCCGTGAACCGTAACTCTTTCGGACTACATTCTAAACTGAGCTTACTTGCCCCGTCAACCAATCTTTGCTATACTCATTAATCCGGCAGCCCGGCAAATGTGAGGGCCGCCGCAGAGGGGAGGAATCATTCATTATGAATAAGAAAGAAGTTTCAGAAATCAAAAAACAGCTTGCTCCTGATAAAAACGCCATAAGCCGGATCGCGGGCTGCTATGTCAGCGCCGAGAAGGAAAAGATCATCAGCTTTTCGGAGAGCTTCGGCATGCTTCCGGAGGAGGAGCTTTTCAAATATTATGAGATTTTCCGCAAGGCTCTGTCCGGCAGCATCGGAAAGAATCTGCTGGATATGGAATTCCCGGACGAGGCGGAGGAAGAGGGCGGCACCCAGTCCTCACTGCTTGAGCTGTGCAGCTCACGCCTGGAGGACGACAGTCTTCTGGAAGAATTCTATGACAGGATTATCGACAGCTATGTGACCGGGGAAAATTACCTGATTCTTCTGATTCACAATTCCTATGACGTTCCCGGCCGCGGAAAGGACAGGATAGAGCTTTTCGACGCCTCCGAGGAAGTATACGACTATATTCAGGCGGTCATCTGCCCGGTGGACCTGGCAAAGCCCGCTCTCTCCTACCATTCCGATACACAGAGTTTCCGCAACAGGGAAAGGGACTGGATCGTCGGGATGCCGCAGATCGGTTTCCTCTTCCCGGCCTTCAATGACCGCCAGACGGACATCCACTCGGTACTCTATTATTCCAAAGACGCGGAAGAGCTTCATTTCGATTTCACGGACAGACTCCTCGGCTGTCAGCTTCCCCTTTCCGCCGGGCTGCAGAAGGAAGCCTTCCAGGTTCTGATCGAGGAGACGCTGGGGGAAAACTGCAGTTTCGATACAGTCAGGAACATCCACGACCAGCTGCAGGAGATCACGCAGCAGGCAAAAGACAGCCCGGATCCGGTAACTCTGGACCGGATAACCGTGCGCAATCTTCTGGAGGAATCCGGCGCTGGTCCCGCCGAGATGGAAGGCTTCGACACGAAATTCGAAGAAAACGCCGGGGAAAAAGGAAGCTTTCTCGCGGCCAATGTCGTCGGCAGGGGGCGTTTTGAAGTGCATACGCCGGACGTAACGATCACGGTAAGCCCCGACCGCTCTGACCTGGTGGAAACGAAGATCATCGACGGCAGGGAATGTCTGGTCATCCCGATTACGGATGAGGTGCAGGTCAATGGGATCCGGATCCGCCATACACGCCCTCAGAAAGATCCGGCTTCAGGCGCGCCGGAAGAATAAGGCAGCTGCTTCACAGGCCTTATTTGAAATCAGAACCTGTTTCTCCTGCAGGAACGACGAACCGGAACCAGATTTCAAAATGGCCGTGAACGGCAACAGCAAACTGCACAATTTAATTTCGTCAAATTATTTTAGCACTCAGCTATTGACAGTGCTAATAAACGGTGTTATCTTAAACTCATCCATTCCGCTGCTTTCTTACAGTTTCTCTGCCGCGGTCGGATGAGCGGACTGTAAACCGGGTTTTCTCCATGCCGGCAGGGTCCTGCTTCCCCGGACGGGCCGGCAGAAGCGGCGGGCGGATGAAAGCGTTTGACAGAAGGAGGATCACACTATATGATTACCATTCCCGTTTATAATATGATTATCCTTCCGAATATCTCTCTGACATTCAAGAAGGATTTTTTTGACGATGAAAGCTTTCAGCTGATGCATACCGGCGACAGCATTCTCTTCCTCTTCCAGAAGAACGAAAAGCGGCGCGCGGAGCTTACGGCGGAAGATTTTTACCCCATCGGCCTGTCAGCCCGCATCGAATCGATCGATGACGATAATGATGTGACAGTGCGCACCGACAGCCGCATGGATATCAGCCAGATCGAAATCAGTGAATCAGATCTCTTTGCCCAGGCAGTCATCCGCTCAGATACGGAGGACGTGGAGCGGGAGGAACGCAGGCAGAGACTGAACTCCATGCGGAACCGCCTCTATGAGTTTGTCCAGCGTTTCCCCTGGGGTCTAATGGCCAGGGCTTATCTGAACCGCTGGAAGAGTCTGGAGGAATGCGCGACCGCGCTCTCTTCCTATCTGAATCTGGGACCGGAAGAAAAGTACAGGATCCTGGAGGCGGACCGGATCTCGGAGCGCCTTGACCTGATCGAAAAAGCGGTCTACGGCTTTATCGCAGTCTCCGATGTTTCGAATGAAGCGGAGGAGCATACCAAGGAAACCAATGAGAAGCTCTACAGGGAGGACGCCCTGAGAAAGCAGATCGACTTTCTCCAGCAGCAGCTTGATGACATGCACCCGGAGAATATCTCCGATGTGCGCATGTTCGAGAAGAAGATCGCCGAGTCCGGCATGAATGAAACCGCCCGCCGGGAAGCCGACAAGGTGCTGAACCGGATGAAGCAGGAAGGCAAGAACAGCCATGAGTACGGCATGCTCTACGACTACCTGGATTTTGTGACTTCGCTGGACTGGAAAAAGGCAAAATCAAAAAAGATCAATCTGAAAAAGGCCCAGGAGATCCTGGATGAGGATCACTACGGGCTGAAAAAGGTCAAGGACAGGGTCATCCAGCAGCTTGCCGTCATGAGCCTGAACCGGAAGCAGTCCGGCTCGATCCTGCTCTTTGTCGGAGCGCCCGG
>DGHP01000109.1:26944-39289 GCA_002392705.1 Lachnospiraceae bacterium UBA3845
CGCATCTCCCTGGGCGGCGTCCGGGATGAAGCAGAGATCCGCGGCCACCGCAGAACCTACATCGGCGCGATGCCCGGCCGCCTCATGAACGCCATGAAGACCGCCGGAACTTCCAATCCCGTCATTGTGCTCGATGAAGTGGATAAGCTGAGTCATGACTACAACGGCGACCCGGCCAGCGCCCTTCTGGAAGTACTGGACCCGGAGCAGAATTTCAGCTTTACCGACCATTATATGAATGTACCCTATGACCTGTCAGACGTTCTCTTCGTCTGCACGGCCAATACGACCGACACGATCCCCGAGCCGCTGCTGAACCGTATGGAGACGATTCAGTTCCCGGGTTATACGGCGATCGAAAAGTTCCAGATCGCGAAGCGGCACCTTCTTCCCCGCGCCATGAAGGCGACAGGAATCAGGGAGGAGCACCTGGAAGTGACGGATGATGCCATCCGCGCCGTGATTGACGGATATACGATGGAAT
The DNA here is from genome assembly GCA_002392705.1 of Lachnospiraceae bacterium UBA3845. Taxonomy (GTDB): domain Bacteria; phylum Bacillota; class Clostridia; order Lachnospirales; family Lachnospiraceae; genus Porcincola. The sequence continues at coordinate 27,429 of DGHP01000109.1, forward strand.
CCGGCGTCCGCGGTCTGAAAAAGCAGATGGATACCCTCTGCCGCTACGCGGCGGTTGAGATCGTAAAAGCCGGATCCGGAGAAGATTCCGGGAACAGGAAGGTTGTCGTAAAACCGGAGGAACTCCGCAAATATCTGGATCAGCGTCCGATCCGTCATGATTCCATCCTGGAGGAGAAGCGTCCGGGTATCGTGACCGGGCTTGCCTGGACGGCAGCCGGAGGAGAGATCCTGTTCATAGAAACGCTCTTTACCAAAGGAAGCGGAAAAGTGATTGTCACCGGCCAGCTGGGCGATGTGATGAAAGAGTCCGTGCAGATTGCCATCTCCCTGATCAAGGCCATGTATCCGGACAAGGAGCACCTGTTCGAGGAAAACGACCTTCACATCCATGTTCCGGAAGGGGCGGTTCCCAAGGACGGGCCTTCCGCGGGCATCACGCTCACGACCGCGCTTGCCTCTCTGGTCACCGGCCGGGAAGTCAGTCCCCAGTGGGCCATGACAGGTGAAGTATCTCTCAGGGGCGGCGTCATGCCGATCGGAGGCCTTCCTGAAAAGCTCATGGCAGCGCAGCGGGCAGGTATCAAAAAAGTCTTTATTCCGCAGGAAAATGTGGATGATCTGGAGGATGTCGCAAAAGAAGTGAAAGACGCGCTTGAGATCCATCCGGTGAAGAAGATCAGCGACGTTCTTGATACACTGGACCTGCATCCGGCTGCATCGGAGAAGAAGTCCAAAAAAGGCTCCGCTTCCTCCAAAAAGAAAAACAGCCTCTCCGTGGATCCCTTCGGAAATCTCGACGCTTTCTGGGGACCGGTCCAGGTCGACAAAACCGGAGTCGAATATACAGACAGGCGCCCGTAAACCGGGGGCAGCCAAAAATGGCTGTGAAAGCTGTGAAGCGTAATACAGTCTTTGAAGCGTATTATAAACGCGGGACTGATTCAGATCCGGAAATGGAATTCAGGATTATGAAAGCAGCTACAGGGCTGGAAACAGGGAAAGCCAGGGTTTCAACTGACCCTGGCTTTTCTGTCATCTCTTTCCGGTTCACGACCTTGCAGTCGAGCCCCGCGCCTTATCCGGATTCTTATCCTGCGCCGGAGCAGGCTCTTATGGCTCCTGTTTGTTCTCTTCCTTTACAGGCGGCATTCCTTCCAGCTCCTGGGAATCAGCCGCCGCTTCCTTCGCGGCTTTCCTGCGGTGCATCAGGCTGCCTGCCCTGTCGGAAAAACGGCTGAAGATATTCTTTGTCCCGGCAGCCGCTCCACCAAGAAATTCACCGGTTTTGTCCGCCGCTTCGGATGCGATCTTCCCCGCCTCCTCGCCGGCTTCTTTTACATCGGAAACAACCTTCCCCGCAGTACCTGTCTCAGCGGCCGGCAGCTTTGTCCCGCACTTCGCGCAGAACTTATCTCCCTCCGCCGCGGGCTTCCCGCACTTGGGGCAGTAGACGATCCCCTTGATCTGGTTCAGCTGCTGCTTATACTTCTCCAGATTCCCATATGCCACCTTCACCGCGGCATACTCATCCTCCATCCCCGGAATCGGGTGATCCGGATCCTGCTTGTACACATGTTCCCCGATCATGGCCAGAAGACGCGTAAGCGACTTCTTCTCAGCCTGAATTTTATTATTGATTGTAACGGAATCACTCATTTTCTGCACACCATTCTTTGTATCCTGTCCGATCCGGACGATCTTACTGCCAAAATCACTCAAACCCATAGCCGCTCCCCCGCTTCTGTGCCCTTCTCTCCGTTCATTCCGGGCGGACACTTCAGACATCCGCCGCGGCCAAGAAGCATAACTGCCATACAAGTATAACATAGTCTGCGAATTATTGGAAAGGTTACTATTCAGCATTTCCCGATTCAGCCCCTGAACACGCAAAGGTTCCGAACCGCAGCCCGATTGATCTTCGTTCTGCAGATTAGTCCGTTTACGCTGTGATTGCATTTCCGGTATACAGCTGGTAATAACGGCCCTTTGCCTCGATCAGCTGTTCATGGGTGCCGCGCTCTATAATGCGGCCCTGCTCCAGAACCATGATGCAGTCCGCGTTGCGGACGGTTGACAGCCTGTGGGCTATGACAAATGTGGTTCTTCCCGCCATCAGCCTGTCCATTCCCTCGGAGACGATCCGCTCTGTCCGGGTATCGATGGAGGATGTCGCCTCGTCCAGAATCAGGGCCGGCGGGTCGGCTATGGCCGCACGGGCGATCGAGAGCAGCTGCCTCTGGCCCTGGGAAAGATTGCCGCCGTCGCCGGTAAGGACCGTCTGATAGCCGTCCGGAAGCTGCCGGATGAAAAGATCCGCATTTGCCAGCTTCGCCGCGGCGATGACTTCCTCATCAGTGGCATCGAGCTTTCCGTAGCGGATATTTTCCATAACGGTGCCCGTAAACAGGTGGGTATCCTGAAGAACCATGCCCAGGGACCGCCTGAGATCGCCCTTCCGGATCTTGTTCACATTGATCCCGTCATAGCGGATCTTTCCGTCCTGAATATCATAGAAACGATTGATCAGGTTGGTGATGGTTGTCTTGCCGGCTCCGGTGGATCCGACGAAGGCAATCTTCTGCCCGGGCTTTGCGTAGAGACTGATGTTGTGCAGAACCATCCTGTCCGAAACATAGCCGAAGTCCACATCGTCCATGACGATCGCGCCCTCCAGCGGTTTATAATCCGTCGTATCCGTCGCCTGGTGATGATGCTTCCAGGCCCATTTACCGGTATGACGGTCTGTCTCCCTCAGCTGTCCGTCCGCGGACTGTTCCACATTCACCAGCATCACATACCCTTCATCCTTCTCGGGTTCGGCATCCAGAAGCATGAAGATACGCTGCGCTCCTGCCATGGCCATAACGATGGAGGTGAGCTGGTTGGAGATCTGGGAGACCGGCATGCTGAAGGACCTGTTCAGTGTCAGGAAGGAAGCCAGCGATCCGAGCGTAAATCCGCCGATGCCGCCCAGCGCCAGGGCACCTCCGCCGATTGCGCACAGAACATAACTCAGGTTTCCGATCTGCGCATTCAGCGGTCCAAGGACATTGGAATAGCCGATCGCCTTGTCCGCAGACTCATAGAGTTCCTGGTTCAGTTCATCAAAAATCTGCTGATTCTCTTCCTCGTGGCAGAAGACCTTCACCACCTTCTGCCCGTTCATCATCTCTTCGATAAATCCGTTTACGGCTCCGAGCGAGTTCTGCTGCTGTATAAAATATTTCTGGGAGATCCCTGCGCATCTGGTGGTCGTAAACATGGTAAGCGCCACCATGGCCAGGGTCAGCAGGGTCAGCGGCAGGGAAAGAACGATCATGGCCGCCAGGGTTGACACCACCGTGATCACTGCCTGGAAGGTCTGGGTGATCGTCTGTGAGACCAGCTGGCGCATGGTGTCGACGTCATTGGTATAGACCGACATGATGTCCCCGTGGGGATGCTGGTCAAAATAGCTGATCGGAAGGCTCTCCATATGACGGAAGAGGTCCATCCTCAGATCTCTCATGGTGCCCTGGGTAACGTAGACCATCGTCAGGCTCTGCGCGAAGGAGGCCGCGATCCCGATGGCATAAAACAGCGCCACCCTTCCGATCGCCCGGGCAAGGGGCCCGAAGTCCGGACTGCTTTGGGAAAGCATCGGAACGATGTAGGAATCGATCAGGGTTCTCATAAAGAGGGTTCCCTGAAGGTTCGCGAACACCGAGACCGCGATGGCTGCCAGGACAAAGAGGAACTGGAACTTGTACCGCGCCATGACATAGTTCAGAACTCTTCCCAGAAGCTTCCAGGGGTGATCGATCTTCGGTTTCGGCCCCCTGACCCGTCCTCTTCCTCCGGGTCCGCCGCCGGCAGCCCGGACCGAAGCCGGTTTATAATGCGCTTTTGCTTTCCTGGCCTGCTCTTTCAGATCAGGCGAGGGGGAACTTTTCTGTTTTTCCGCTGCCATCACTGATCACCTCCCTTGTCAAAGTCTCCGCTGCCTTCGATCTGCGATTCATAGACATCCCTGTAGATCTCGTTGGATGCAAGCAGTTCCTCATGGCTTCCGAATCCATTGATCTTTCCGTCTTCCATGACCAGGATGCGGTCCGCATTCCGGACGGAAGAGATCCGCTGGGCGATGATGAATCTCGTGGTATCCGGTATGCGCTCGCGGAAGGTGCTCTGGATCTTTGCATCCGTCGCGGTATCCACTGCGCTTGTGGAATCATCAAGAATCAGGATCTTCGGATGCTTCATCAGAGCCCTCGCGATACACAGACGCTGGCGCTGGCCGCCGGACACATTGGTCCCTCCCTGCTCAATATAGGTTTCATAGCCGTCCGGAAGCCGCTCGATGAACTCATCCGCGCAGGCAAGCCTGCAGGCCTCCATGCACTCCTCATCGGTCGCTTCGGGATTGCCCCATCGCAGATTCTCCAGGATCGTACCGGAGAAAAGAACATTTTTCTGGAGTACGACCGCAACGGCACTTCGAAGAGCTTCGATATCGTAGCTGCGTACATCCTTGCCGCCGACATAAACCGTGCCCTCCGATACGTCATAGAGTCTCGGAATCAGGTTCACCAGAGACGACTTGGAACTGCCTGTTCCGCCGATGATTCCGATCGTCTCTCCGGGGCGGACCTCGAAGCTGATATCATCCAGAACCGGTTTTTCCGCCTTCCGGTTATAAGAAAATGTCACATGTTCAAACTTTACGGTCCCGTCCGGAATATCATAATCCGGATTCTCCGGGTTCTTCAGAGTAATCTCCTCGTCCAGAACAAGGGCGATGCGCTCCATGCTCGCCTCGCTCATCGTGAGCATGACGAAGATCATGGAAACCATCATAAGACTGGTCAGGATATTCATGCAGTAAGTCAGCAGGCTCATCAGTTCTCCTGTCGTGAGTCCCCCGACAACGATCATCTTCGCGCCGAACCAGCTCAGAAGAAGAATGCAGGTATACACAACACCCATCATGACCGGCCCGTTGGTCACCACTGTCCGCTCTGCCCGCACAAAGAGCTCATAGAGCCTGAGAACAGCCTTCTCAAACCTGCTGTTTTCATAATCCTCGCGGACAAAGGACTTAACCACACGGATCGCAGACACATTTTCCTGCACACTTTCGTTCAGCGCATCGTATCTGTTGAAAACCTCGCGGAAATAGCGGCTGGCTCTGCGCATGACAGAGAACAGAAAAAGCCCCAGCCCCAGTACCGCGACCAGATAGATACTGGCGAGCCTTGCATTGATGAAAAAAGCCATGGCCATGGCCACGATCAGCGTGGTCGGCGCGCGGAAGCCGATCCGCAGGACCATCTGAAAGGCATTCTGGATATTCGTCACGTCTGTCGTCAGCCTGGTGACAAGCCCGGAAACACCGAAATGATCGATATTCGCGAATGAAAACTCCTGTATATGCTCAAATTCCGCGTGCCTTAAGTTCCTTGCCAGTCCCGTGGAGGCCCTGGCACCGAAAAAACCGCCGCCCAGGCCGCAGGCCAGACCGATCAGGGCGCAGACCACCATCCAGAGGCCTGTCATAATAATGTGATTCATGTCACCCTTATTGACGCCATCGTCAATAATCGACGCCATCAGCAGGGGGATCACCATTTCCATGGCAACCTCCCCGATCATAAAGACCGGCGTCAGAATTGCCTGCAGCTTAAATTCCTTTACCTGGGATAATATAACTTTATACTTACCCATCACTCTTTACACGCTCCTGTATCTTCCTTCTGCCATATCCGTCTGATGCGTCCATCCGTACGTACTGCCGGCAGCCGCTGATCCTGCCGGAATACATACGGCAGGTTATTCTGTTACTATTCGCGGCCTTCCACACATCAGGCCGTGAATAGAGTAACTATTTTCTGAACATATCTCCATTCGGGTAATCAGAATCGATGAGGTTCTTTTTCATCCGCTCGATACAATGGAAAAAGATATCCAGTTCCTCGTCGCTCAGCCCTTCCCGCAGCGTACGCTCAAAAGTCTGGTGGATCTCCCTGGAGTTCTCTTTCTGAATACTGTATGCCTTATCCGTCAGCAGAATGCGCTTGAGCCTGGCATCCTTCAGGACCGAGATCCGCCGGATATAGCCTTTCTTCTCCATAAGCTGGAGGATGCTGGTCACGGTAGAGCGGGTAATACAGAAGTGTTTTTCGATATCCTTCTGATAGATCTCCCTGTCCCTGTTTTCAAAGAGAAACTGCATGATCCAGGCCTGCATCATGGTAATGTCCCCGAAATTATTCGTCTGGACAATCCCTACGATCTTCCGTCCGATCAGATGCTCCAGGGTATTGATCTCATATCCGATCTCATGGGGGTACTCTCTGGAAATCATTCTCTGCACCTCCTCCTTTATGTTCGTCTTCTAATTGTTCTGATGCAAACTTTAGTATAGGACTGCCCCCTCTTCACTGTCAAGCAGAGGCCTGCGGCCTGACAAAGTTTGAAGCCTCCGGCGGGCGCCCGGGCGCAATTTTGCCAGGGCGGAATTGATAATAGCTTTGAACAGAAGAAAAAGGCATTCCCACATTTCTCTTGTTCTTCTCAAAAAAATCTTATATATTTATTTCAGCTTAAAACAAGCGGAGGAAACAATCTATGAAATGGTCGGACAAGTGTATGCTGGAGCTGACGCACCACAATCTCTTTGAAAATGATGAACACCGCAGCCGTTTCCGTGATCTTCTGGAATGTTATGCCGAAGCGCCCTTTTTTACCAAAGGCCTGTGCAAATGCATGTATCTGTCCGCCTGGGACAATGAACATTTCGCCGTCATGCTTGATATCCTGAATGCCATGACGATCAACCACCAGAGCAACCTGGACGCCATGAAGGATCAGGGTGAGATACGGGAGGCCGAAGCCGAGAGCGGCAGAATGGAGGACGAAGATTCCCCCGGGATCTGGAAGCTCTCGAACGCATTTCTGAACAATACGCCCTACGACAGCAGTGCGCTCGGCACTCTGGAGATCGAGGATCCCGATACCGCCTATCTTATCAAGCGGGCCCTTCTGACCGCTGATGTCATAGATCAGATTCCGGGCAAAGAAGACCGGAAAATATTCACCTGAAAGGTTTACAAAATGCAGAAAAAGAGAATTATCATGGCCTTCTTCGGCCTGATCGTGTGCGCCTTTTCCGTCGGTCTGTTCCGGATGGCCCGTTTTGGCGTAGATCCTTTCCAGTCCCTGATGAGCGGTCTGAACTGTGTGGTTCCGCTCGATTTCGGAACCATGTACGTGATCGCCAGCGCGATCCTCTTTCTTTTCATGCTGATCGCGGACAGGCACTACATCGGCTTCGTCACCTTCATTAACATGTTCCTGGTCGGCTATATAGTGGATTTTTCCCATGCGTCCCTGCAGAAGATCTTCGGTGATCCTTCTCTCCCCGGCCGCATTCTCTTCCTGATCGCCGGAATCATCCTGATGTGTTTCGGTTCCGCCTTTTACTTTGAGGCAGACATGGGCGTCTCTGTATATGACGCGATTTCCCTCATCATAGCCAACACCTGGAAGATCGGCCAGTTCAAATACATCCGCATCATCTCGGACCTGATCTGCGTCGTCTCCGGCTGCGCGCTGTTCTTCCTTTCCGGCGGAAAAATCAGCGGGATCGGTTCCATCGCAGGGATCGGCACTGTTATCACAGCCTTTTTCATGGGGCCCCTGATCGACTTTTTCGAGGTCCACATCACAAGGCCCATGCTCCGGAAGGAATCATAAGATCTGGTCAGAGATGTCTGCTCATGCAGGCATGGCAGCCGCTTCGGGCTTTATCGCGCAAAAACCCCGATACCATCCATGTGACGGTATCGGGGTTTTTTCATAAGAGCCGCTGCTCGGATATAAATCTGGCTGCAGGTTTTTCGATGACTATGCGGTACTTGATATAATCTCTTTTCGTATTCAGATTATACTTATCTTTAGATACCAGCACAAGTATCCGTAGTCAGGTTTCAGTATACGATTTCCCGCTATTACTCTCCTCTTGAAATCAAATATAGAAGAAGGAAATCAGCCTTCTGCTCCAATGCCTCAGATAATGCCGGTATAGTCTTCATAAAACGGTATTAAAACCACATAAAACAGGTTGTACGATCAAATAATCGGCGCACAAAAATACCTTGCAACGTCATCTCTCACGATGAACCCGCAAGGTATCAAGTAGCGGAGAGGAGATTCGAACTCTTGACACCACGGGTATGAACCGTGTGCTCTAGCCAACTGAGCTACTCCGCCATATAATTCTGAGAAAGAAATGGGACCTACAGGGCTCGAACCTGTGACCCCCTGCTTGTAAGGCAGGTGCTCTCCCAGCTGAGCTAAGATCCCAGAATTCTCAGAAGCTCGCCGAAACCGCTGAGCGGAATCAACTCGCTTTGCTATAATACTACGAGCAGGGGATTGTGTCAAGAAAGAATTCAAAAAAAGTTTGAGTTTTATAAAAATCTGTTTCCGGCTGCAGGCGCTGCCGGGCAGCGTCAGAAGCCGGAAACGATACGGTGGGCATAATGCCAGTCTATCCGGTAATTATCAGAGCGATGTACCTCCCGCGGCCTGATCAGAATCAGCGGCAAAGGATGTACATCCACAATAGTTACATTGTATCTGCTGTAAAAGCTTTCCTGAAAAGGCTTTCAAAATAATTATGATCCGAACAAAATGACGCAGATATCTGTTTTTCGCCGCTCAGGCAATATCAGGCTCTTTCAGCCCCGGCAGAACCTTCAGGCAGTCCGGCAGAGGATTCCCTGCTTCCGCTGCCTTCCTGTGAAGCTGAAGAAGCCGCGTGCGTGCCTGAACATCCTTTTCAGTCAGCGCCTCCATTACCCGTTCATCGCTGACCAGTTTTTTCCATGGGCTTTTCCTCTCGGTGCCTCTGTAGCATGAGAATGAACTCCACCAGTAATCGACAGGATTCATCACATACCTGTACTCCATGGGAAGAAGATGAATATAGCGGATCACTTCCTCAATATCTTCCAGCGTCCGTACTTCCTGAATAAAAAGCCTTCCCCGCCGGAAGGAAAAAATTTTCCTTCTTTCTTCCGGCGTCTGCGGGCCCCATCCTTCCATGGATGTCATGCACTCATCCAGGATCTCCCGGACTTCCTCCTGTCCTCCCGAACCTGTGTTCAGGAGAAGATGAATCATATCATCCATCACGCAGAATGCATACACTTCAAAATCCCGTGATGAACGAATCTGCTCCATTCCCTTCAGCAGGAAGAATTTCTCACATTCGTCAGCGAAAAGATATCTGGAAAAAGAGAGAGATGAATAAAAGACATGACTATTATTAAAGAAATTCATATATCCCCTTCTTGCCAGATAGTTTGGCTTTATACCCCCGGCGCTCATAATATCACTTGTGTCAGAATTTTGCAACTATTTTTTAAATTACCGTATAATTTCATATAAATGCGTCTAATTGAAAGTTTTTTCAATTTCTTTATATGGCAGCCACTTGCGGGCTTTATCGCTCAAAAACAAAAAGCAGGACACCCCACAGGATGTCCTGCCATATGCCCGCTTTTACGCGGCATCAACCATGTACTGCGTCCATGTCTGTCCGAACGGAGCGCTCCGCTCGTTAATCTTTGACATAATCGCGGCCGCCTGGTCTCCGCTGACCGGCGTCGGCTGATAATTGTTTACTGTGGGATCCGTGCTCACCCTGCAGGGGATGATCGCGATCTCATCGTTCTGAGCGACGCCTTCCGCGTTCACCGTAAAGGTCTGCTGGAAGATCATCGTATCGGAATCAGTCGGTGTCACATTGCCGCCGAAGCAGAAATTGGCAAGGCTGTAGACAATATAGCGTCCCTTATACAGCTCGATCCCCTGCAGCACATGAGGATGATGCCCCACAACCAGGGTCGCCCCCTCATCGATCGCCGTATGGGCCAGTTCAGTCTGATACTCGTCCACTTCCGTGACCAGTTCGTTGCTCCAGTGGAAGGCAACAACGATAATCTGCGCGCCTTCATTTTCAGCCGTTGAGACCGTCCGTTTCACCTGGTCAAGCTTTTCTGTCCCGTTCTGCAGAGAGTAAATGCCGATGAAGGCACATTTGATCCCGTTCAGGGTCTCATAGGCAATGGTATCGCCGCTGCACCAGTCGATGCCGGCCGCCGAGAGGTTTTCCTCTGTGTCGGTCAGACTCTGCTCGCCATAATCGCTGGAATGGTTATTGGCCAGCGTCACGACTTCGATTCCCCCGTCGACAAGGATATTCGCGTAAGCCGGATCTCCCTTGAAGGCATATTCCTTGTCCGCTCTGGTATCAAGCGTGGTCAGGGTTCCCTCGAAGTTGGCAAATGTAGCGTCATCCGCCTGGAAGATTGAACGGACCTTATCGAAGAAATAACTGTCTCCGTGCAGGGACTGGTAGGCGTTAAAGCTGTTCATCGGACTGAAATTGGCGTCCGTGCCCAGCGTACAGTCCCCGATCAGGGAGAGCTTTACCTTCCGCTCGGAGCTGACGGTCACATTGCAGGCTATGCCCTTGATCCCGTCCGCCGTCGCCATTACCTGGGTTTCACCTTCAGAAACGCCTTTCAGCAGTCCGTCGTCCCCGATCACGGCAATATTGCTGTCCCCGACCGTCAGAGCCAGGTTATTGCAGTAGGCGCCTTCCGGCCTGACTTCGATGCTGAGTTTTGTCGTCGAACCCGGGAAAAGGGTATAGGATGTTTCATTGAAAGCGATCGACTCCGCGGGTTCCAGGGTACTCGTAACCGGAGCTGACCGGTTGCCTGCCTTGTCCACCGCGTAGAAGGAGACATATTCGTCCTCTTCCGTCGCGAAAGGTTCTGTATACAGCTGGTACTCCGGAACCGTCGAGAAGCCGGTGTAAGTGCCGTAATAGATCCCTTCAACACCTGATTCACCGTCCTCGGCGCTCAGCGTTACAAGACCGTTGTCCGAGGATACCAGTACCGTCGGAGCGTCTGAGTCCACATAGGCAAGCTTCACAACCGCATTGCGGAGACTGTCTGTGGAAACCACCATCAGGTCCAGGGTTCCGCCCTGGGCGTGATAGGTGAATTCCGCTTTCTTCTCTCCCTCAAACGGGATATTCTCACCGTTGACAGTGATCGACTGGATGGCTTCCTGGGTCTTTACCGAAAGTCTGACGTCGCCCTCCGTCGTATAAGCCTGCGGCTGTTCAAGAATGCGCACGGTCAGGCCGTCATCCGCCGCTATGCTCCCGCTCTCGCTTCTGCCTTTCGGTCCGGGAGTATAATGCGTCACCGCAAACCATATGCCCAGAATCAGCAGCAGCGCACCCGCCGCTATGCCGCAGCCGATCAGAATCTTCCGTCTGGCCATGGCTTTCTTCTTGGCAGCGGCCATCGCCTTCATCTCCGCGGCGCTCGGGAGAACGCCGGTCGACTGCTTATCCAGTTCTATCACCTCGACCCCGCGGTTGCTCACCGTTTCATCCAGGTCGATTACTTCGATACTCTGTTTTCTGCCGCTGCCGAGATGATCATCCCCGCCGTCCCCGGCTTCCGGGCCGGGACCGGAGCCGCCGGCATTCGGACCCGGTTCGGGACCGCCCGCTTCCGGAGTATCCGCTGCCGCGCCGCTCTTCCCATCAGAGCCCTTCTCTTTTGCGCTGTCCTCTGTGTCTTTTTCCGGCCTTCGTCCTTCCGCAACCATATCCAGAAGTTCTCCGACGCTTCTCTGACGCGGCTGATCTCCAGTATCCGGACTGTTCTTCTCTCCTTTTTTAGGTCGTGCGTTCCCGGAAGCGGACTCAGAATCGGCGTCGTTTCCTCCGTCTCCGATCCCCGCGCCGGCTGCTCTTCCGACGACTTCCGGCTCCGTGCCGGCTTCCCT
>DGHP01000074.1:0-6028 GCA_002392705.1 Lachnospiraceae bacterium UBA3845
ACAGGGCCGGTTCCTGTCACGGCATTAGAGTGAGTCTGTCATGCTGATTGTAAAGCCAATGCCGCACAGGGGAACTGCCAGGGTGATATAAATCGCGGCCAGCAGGCCTCTCGGAGAAAGGAATCGCCTCACAGACCTGATTCCTTTCTTCATCTCCCGGAAGACATGAATATCTTCGCCCGTCAGGATATCGCAGCTTAAATAGATCTGCCCGAAGATCTCAAATACGATATAGCTCATGACCAGCAACAGTCCCAGAAGCAGAATCAGCGGCGCTCTCCAGTTCATAAGATCACGCAGATTCGCAGTAGTAATCGCCGTTCCGGATGAATCTACAATAAGCCGCAGCATATTGGTAAAAAAACCACCGGAATCAGCAGAAGCGCCAGAGTGACGGCACGATATGCCCATATATCAACAACAGCCCCGAAAATGCTCCGCCGCCTCTCTTTCCGCCTGCTTTTCCTGTTCTGATCCTGCTGTTCAGCCTTCATTGCGCGCTCCTTTATTCTGCCGGACGATAAGCATATTTATCATATCATTGCCTTTTCTGTATTACAATCGCAGAGTATATTATCCCATTTTTATCTGCATTGCCGCTGTTCACGGTCCCCGCAAAGCAGGCCGCGGAAGCGGCAGTTGCTGCAGCATAAAAAGTGCTCCCGCCTTGTGCATATCACACATAAGCGGGAGCCTGCTTTCCATAATCGTATCTGAATCAATTCTCTATCTTAACCATCCGGTACCCAATTCCGACATGCGTCTGAATCATCGGCTCGCTGTCTTTACTGCTGCTCAGTTTCCTGCGCAGGGATGTCATCACTACGCGCAGGGTAGCCAGATTGTTTTCCCAGCTGCTTCCCCAGATATTCCGGGTAATATAGTTGTAGGTCAGCACCTTCCCCGTATTCTGGGCCAGCAGGCACAAAAGCCGGTACTCTGTCTGTGTCAGGTGCAGTTCTGTCCCGTTCAGGAATACCGTATTCGCGGAATAATCAATTTTCAGACCCGCATTGGAATAAAGCGGGGACTCCGCTCCTTCCATCTTCTGAAGATGGGCCAGCCTCCTGAATGTGACGCGCACGCGCGCCAGAAGCTCCTCCACGGAGAAGGGTTTTGTGATATAGTCATCCGCTCCCAGATCCAGCGCATCGATCTTGTCACGGTCATCGCTCCGCGCGCTGATGACAAGAATCGGCATGGAAGACCACGACCGGATCTGGCGGATCACCTCCATGCCGTCCATATCCGGCAGACCAAGGTCCAGGAGGACGATGGACGGAAGGTGAGAGGAAGCCATCATCACTGCCTCCGACCCGCCCGCCGCTTCAAGACAGGTATATCCATGCATCCGAAGTGTGGTCGTGATCAGATTGCGGACTGGTTTATCATCTTCTACCACTAATATCTTCGACGTCTCCATTCAGTATGATCTCCTTCTCCGGCAGAGTAAACCAGATTCTGAGCCCGTGAGGAATCAGGTTCTCAGCGCAGATCTTTCCTCCATGCGCCTCAACAATCGACCTGCATACAGCCAGCCCGAGCCCAAGTCCTCTTCTGCTGTCAGGGGCCTTTTTCTGTCCCGTGTAGAACAATGTGAACAGATTCGGAAGTTCCTCTTCACTCACGCCGTCCCCATTGTCGCTGACGCTCACCGCGATTTCTTTACCCGGCGCGGATAGCTCTTCGGTCTCGACTTTTATGACAGAGGCATCCGGCGTATACTTCAGCGCATTGTTCACCAGATTAATAATTACCTGGCTGATCAGGGATGCATCCATTTCCGCGTACAGATCGTCCCTGCTTCTGACAAAAAGAACAGACCTGTTCCCGCTGCTGTGATCCGTGTGCTTAAGAGCCTCATCGATGACGTCATCGATCAGCTCTATATTCAGATCAAGCTTCAGCTCCGCGTTTTCAAGTCTCGTAACGGACAGCAGGTTCTGCACCACACTGATCAGCCAGTAGGAATCATTCCGGATATCCAGGTAAATCTCCCTTTTTGTCGCTTCATCCAGATTCCCCTGATCGGCCAGCAGGTTGTCCGCGTTCCCATAAATGGACGTGAGCGGAGTGCGCAGATCATGGGAGATCGATCGAAGCAGCGTTGTCCGGAGCTGTTCATTCTTCACGGAGACCGCAGCTTCTTCCCGGGCACGTTCATTATACTCGTTTTCCAGAGCGAGCGCACACTCTCCGACAATCGAATCGCAGATACTGCGCACGAAAGAACTGAGGGCTTTCTCTCCTCTGCCGATTGCAAAGACGCCGTAGGAATGCGCATAGATCTGTACCGGAAGGAACAGATATTCCGCTCTGGAAAAGACCTCTGTCCAGGCACCGGCACTCTTTCCCTCCCGCAGAGTCCAGGAAGCAATCTCTCTTTCTTCCTCCCCGGGCGAATCGGAAAGCGTCCCCTGCACCGCAGGATCCCTGTACTCTCCCCTGTCCGGCTCCAGTACCTTCACTTTATCCGGAACGCCGTCAGCTACGGAATAGATCAGGATCTTTCTTCCCGTGAGCTTCAGCAGCTGTCCGGCAGTCACCTCCATGATCCTTCCCCTGCTGTCTTCCTGCGCAAGGATCCGGCTGGTATCCAGCAGAATCTGCGTCCGGAATGCTTTCTTGGAAGACTGCTGGGCATATTCCTTCAGCCTTGAAGCAAGCGTACCCGTGATAAAAGCGGCAATAAACATGACCACGAACGTGATCATGTATCCGGGATCATATACCTGAAAATAAAACAGCGGCTCTGTAAACAGATAATTGAAGGTAACAACACTGGCGGCGGCGCTCACAATCCCTGCCGCAGGGCTGCTGGTCATAACAGCTGTCAGAGTAACGCACAGAATATACAGCGTGACGATATTTGCCTCCTGCAATCCTGCTTTCTGAAAGAGGATGCCCAGTACAGTCACAGCCCCAAGCAGAAGAACCGCTGTCACGATATCTTTCAGGACATGATTCTCCTGCTGCTGGCTGATCTTTACCGTTCTCTGGGGCCTGGCAGAGACATCCGGAATAATCATCAGGGTCTTGTCCGGAAGGAGGGAGGAGAGCCTGTCGCTCAGAGGGGTCTGAAACAGTGTTTTCCATACCGGCAGAACACTCTGTCCCAGAATGATCGTGTCAACTTCATTGACATGAGCGTATTCCGCAATTCTGGCAGGAACGTCCTCGCCGAAAACGGTCTCCACTCTTGCCCCCAGCCTTGCCGCCAGCGCCATATTCGCGTCAAGTCTCCGGCTGTTCTCTTCAGAGATGGCCGCGTGGGTCGGCGTTTCAACATAGAGGGCAACCAGAGGAGCCTCCTCAGCGCTCGCAAACTCAGCCGCGGTTCTCAGGATTCTGGGACCCGAAGGAGCAGGCGAAACACAGACAACGACTTTATGAGTTTTCATAACAGCGAATCCTTATCTGCGTCGGGCGCGCGGTACCTATTTCTATGTTGGAGACTTCTTCGTCCTGCATGGTTCTGCGCACCAGACGGAGTTTGTCAACCATCTGGCTGATGGTCAGCCTCTTCAGCTTCATGTCATTTATCTGTTCTGCCGGACTGGTTTCCGTAATCTCTTCTGAACAGTTTTCTTGCAGCTGAGCTGTCTCCTCAGTCATTATAATATGCGTGATGAAAGAATCCACCATCTTTACAAAAAACTTCATAATCAGTGCACACAGGATAAATCCCGGGATCATCAGCCATTCCATTTTCATAAGATCACCTCCGCTCCCTCTCATTTACTTTCTGCCCCAGGCACTTCCGGATATCCTCCTGGCTGCCCAGCGCTATCACGATCTGATTATGCTCAAATACATATTCCGTCCCCACCGCAATCACCATACTGGTTCCGCTCCGCACCGCAAGGATGTTCAACCTGTAGCGGCTTCGGACATTCAGCTCACCGATCGATTTCCCGATCCAGCTTCTCGGGACAAGAAACTCATAAATCCCATAACCGTCCGCCAGCTCCAGGTAATCAAACAGATCGTCGGAGCTTACATGAAGAGACAGCCAGTTCGCCATCTGCTTCTCCGGGTAGACCACCTCATCCGCACCGTTCCGAAGGAGGAATTTCTCCTGCGTGTCGCGGGCCGCACGCGAGATTACCCGCTTTGCTCCCAGTTCTTTCAGCAGGGAAGTTACCTCCAGCGATGCAAGGAAATTATCTCCGATCGCTACGATGCAGACGTCAAAATTCCGGACCCCCAGGCTTTTCAGAAATTCTGCGTTGGCGGCATCCCCTACCAGGATTTTCGCCGCATAGGGAGCGACTGTCTCCGCCCGTTCCTCCACTATGTCGACAGCCATCACCTCTACGTCCATTCCCGACAATCTTCTCGTTACCCTTCTGCCGAACCTGCCGATTCCGATCACTAAGATTGATTTCATGGTTGTTTCTCCTCCTGCTTAACCAACTGTAATACGCTCAGGGATTCTGCGCGCATTTCCGCACTGCAGCTGGGGGATCAGCGCATAGACAAGAGTCAGCGCTCCTACCCGCCCCATATACATCAGCCCTGCCAGAATCAGTTTTGAAAAGACACTGAGAGACGGCGTGATGCCGAGAGACAGTCCTACGGTACCGATCGCCGACGCGCTCTCAAATAAACAGGTCCGCAGTGGGAGATGCTCGATCCGGCTGACGGCCATTCCCGCAAAAAGAAACAGGGACAGGTACATCATGCAGATACACAGGGCGTTGCGGATGGTCTCCTCCGAAATCCTCCGGTTCAGATAATTCGTATCTTTCTCCCTGTGCAGCACCGCGCGTACGGAAAGAAAAACCACGCCCAGTGTAGTAACCTTCATTCCTCCCGCTGTGGAGCCGGGCGCCCCTCCGATCAGCATAAGCAGGATCACGAGCATCTGCCCGGCTTCGCTTAACTGATTCATATCCACAGTGGCAAATCCGGCGGTTCTCGGTGTGACCGCACAGAAGAAGGAAGCAAGGACTCTCTCCGTAACAGTGCCCGAAGAAAATTCAAGAAAGAAAAATAAAACAGCCGGTACAATGATCAGAATCACTGTTACTTCCAGAATCAGCCTGCTCTGCAGGGAGTATCTCCCCAGCTTCCGGCCGTGACTGAAAATATCCTTCCAGGTCAGAAAGCCCAGACCGCCCCATATGATGAGTCCGGAGATGATCAGGTTGACTGCCGGATTGGCAGCGTAATAAGCCAGAGAGGTATAAACGCCGTGTTCCCCCATCAGATCAAAGCCGGCGTTGCACATGGCGGAAACAGAATGAAACACGGAAAACCATGCTCCCTTCAGCGCCCCGTGATCGCGGGCAAATACCGGGTAGAGCAGAATCGCGCCAATCAGTTCAGTGCTCAGGATAACGGTCAGAATCAGTCTGGCCAGACGTATAATCCCCCCTGAATCTGGCGCAGATATGGAGTCCTGCACCATGCTCCTGTCCCTGAGTCCGATCCGCCGTCCGGTAAGGATCATTACCCCGGACACGGCGAGCATGATTCCCATCCCGCCTGCCTGAATCAGAAACAGAATCACTGCCTGTCCGAAACCGGACCAGGACGTCCAGGTATCCCTTACCACAAGTCCGGTGACGCATACGGCAGAAGTCGCCGTGAACAGCGCATTCACAAAGGAACAGGACGTATGATCCCTGGAGGCCAGGGGGAGCATCAGCAGAAAGCACCCCATTATAATAATCGCCGCAAATCCCAGAAGAATTTTCTGAGATACAGGCAGATTCCGTATCATGTAAAACCGCCGCCTTTCTTCATCCGGATCCTCCGTCTTCTCCCGCCTCTGACCGGAATCTGGTCATTCACGGCATTTTCTGGTGTAAACAGTATGCCTCAGCCTGTTTCCGCCTGCGCGGGATCCGGTTTTTATGCTTTGATTATCAGACAGACGATATAAAAATGGTGTAAGAAATGGCCGGACCATATTAAAACTGTATAAAGAAGTCAGAAAAAAACAGACATCCGCAGCCTGAATGGTTTCTGTTCTGCAGGATGTCCGTAAAATGAAAAAGACGCGGGAAAAACCCTGGAATCA
>DGHP01000074.1:6231-8736 GCA_002392705.1 Lachnospiraceae bacterium UBA3845
AGGTCCGTACTGATCAGATCATGGTAAAAATGGGAAATCCGGACCCTGTTCAGATGCTTCGTAAATGTCATTCCCAGTGATCTGCGAAACAGCCTGCTGAAGTATTCCCTGGTCAGGGCGAAATGATCCGCGATCCTCCCGAGGCTGATCTCTTCCCGGTAATGGCTGTCGATATAATCCAGGATCTCCTGGATCCGCTGCCGGTTCTCCGCCGGAAGTCCGCCTGTCTCTCCATAAATCGGATAAGTAAAATAACGGACCAGCATGAACAGGATATCCAGAACGATGGATTCCATCTTCAGTCTGTACCCGTCCGGCTCCTCTACATAGAGAAGGACCAGCGCCTTGAACAGTTCACAGATATCCAGATAGGGTTCCAGTCTGTCATGATCCAGTTCCTCCCTTAAGCAGCGGCAGTCCCAGCCGGTCTGGCCTTCCGCCATCTTCAGGGCTGCTCTGGACGCGATGAATTCTCCGTCAACTCTGACCCGGATTTCCAGAAACTGCTCCTTGCAGACCAGCTCATATACATGACCGCTGCCGATGGCGATAAATTCCCCCTGCACCAGATTAATCGGGCGTCCATCATACAGGATCATCGCATTCCCGTTGAGCAGAAAAATCATTTCCAGTCCATTCACATAGTGAGCGGTATGATACTGTCCCCGGTCTGTGATATAGTCCACCGCGATCCGCGCTTCCTGGACTTCATAATGCTTTTCATGTCTGTTTCCCGCCATCGGCCGCCCTCCTCCTTCTGTATCTGTTTTCCCATCCCTTTGAGTATGCAGCTTCTTATATCAACTATTACACAGTCTTTCTGATGATTCAATGGTTATTTCGCATTTTATGGCATTTCTGTAGATATAAAAAGTCAATATTTACCTAATAGTGGTCAATCATTGACCTTATACCGATCCTTCCGAAGGACTATAATCATTCACGTAACAAAGGAAAAACAATACGATCAATTCAAAAAAGGAGGTGCGGATTTATGTCAGCAGTACATGCACTGAACGGATATAGAGAGGCACAGATTATAAATAAAAAAAAGGAGCTTCGCCGGAACGCGGTCCATTCACTGGGCTTAACAGTAAAAATGGCTCTGGCAAAGCAGGCTCTGGCAGACTGGTTCCGTGACCCGTTCTTCTGGGCGATTTATGATGCGCAGAGAAATGGCAGCAACGCAGATGAGATAAACCGGCTCTTTGAAAAATGGGGCAGGTAAAAGCAGCGTTTCAAATGGAAATCCTGATTGATAATGCCAAAGTATTTGTCTGAAAAGTCATGAAAAAAGAAAGGGGCTGAAATAAGCCCCGATAAAGATCAGCCGGATCCAATATTCTGAGGATCCGGCTGATTTTCTGCTGCTTCAGAGAATCCACTTATCCGCGATCGTCGGTTCCGGATAGCCCCAGTCCTCAGGGGCACCGTGGACAACAAGGGAGAAACCGTTTTTCTCCAGCACCCTGGCTGAAGCATGGTTCTCCAGCATCGTACTGGCTGTGATGATTTCGATATCAGTCTTCTCCAGAAGATACCTGGTCATAAGCCCAAGCGCCTGCGTCGCGATGCCTTTCCCCCAGGACGATTCCAGAAGACGGTAGCCCACACTGATCTTGTGAATCGGGTCACGAAAGCCGTACATCTCCGCAAGGCCGCAAAAGCCCTCCGGATTGAAGACCCCGAGGATGAGCGACTCTCTCAGGCACTCATCATAGAGTCTTTCGATCACCTGACGGACATCCCGGTACTTCCTCTCAAAGAGAAAGGTCGGAAGATAGTGATATACCTTCGGACTGCTCACCAGTTTCTCCAGAGCGTCCGCATCCTCCCGGACGAGCCTTCGCAAAGTGACCTGCCCGCCCTGCAGACAGGGGATTTCAGAAAAAGGTTTCTTCATAATTATGCCCCATTTAACTCCTGTTCAAGAGACTTTACAAGAGAATGGCCATATGCCCGGAAAGCCGCATAAATGCAGCCTCCGGGCATATTTATTATTCTTCCTGCGCTTGCTTTACGAGAGCTTCCAGCTGCTCATAACTCAGCGGTGCCTGAACATTACAGGTAATTACCCCGTCCTTATTCAGTACAATCGTCTGGGGCAGGGCATCCCCCGCCTTCAGCAGGGTGTACAGGCCCTTCTCCTTGCTGTCCAGGGCAAAGTCCAGATGATCCCAGCCCTTGTCGGAAAGGAAGGTATCCGCTTTCTTTGCTCCCGCGCGGTGGTGAATCGCCAGAATCTCCACTTCCGGCTGCTCCTCCTTCAGCTTTTCATAGAAGGGAAGTTCCTCGATACAAGGCGCGCAGGTCGTCGCCCAAAGATTGATGATGACCACCTGTCCGCGATAGTCCGCAAGATGGAACTCCTCTCCGCCCAACAACTCGGTGCTGAAATCAGGCAGGATATCTCCCACCTCTGTTCCCGTCTTTCCTGATCCGGCAGTCTCCTGACCGGATGCCGTTCTGCTGTTTCCCTGCCCGGATGCTGATTCGGCGTTCTCC
>DGHP01000074.1:8838-14420 GCA_002392705.1 Lachnospiraceae bacterium UBA3845
GACTCCTGTACAACAGAGCTATCCTCTTCGCTGCCGGTCTGCACTGACCGAGATACAAGTTCACTGTCATCGCTGCGCGCGATGCGGGCAGCTTCCCTTGCCGGCCCGATCCAGTTAAACCAGGCCAGGGCAAAAAGCAGAACCGCGATCGCGGCGCCCCAGACGATCCGCCCGTTTCGTCTGCGTTTCTGTATGACAGGCTCCGGATCCGCATTCTTCCCGAAAGCAGGTCCTGCCAGGGTGATCCTGCCTGCCTTGAAGGAGATCGCGCCCTGCGCGCAGCTGTCCATACATTTTCCGCAGGAGATGCATTCATGATCTCCCACATGCTTCACGTCCATCTGGCAGCGGCGCACACAGAGCCCGCAGCCGTTGCAGCGGTCCATATCCACTTTGACGCCGGTCAGGGCGAAGCGGTTGAAGAAGCCGTAGATCGCTCCCAAGGGGCAGATAAAACGGCAGAAGGAACGGTAGCAGAAGGCGCAGGCAAGCCCGATCACCAGCATGATCACCCATTTGCTGGTAAAGAGAATCTTAAGCTGATAGAAAGACGTGGCGTTGGCCTCATTCTGCAGAAGGCCGACCGCCCCTTCCAGCGTCCCTGCCGGGCAGATATACTTGCAGAAGCCGGGCAGCGGGATCCCCTTATTGATTCCGTACCAGATGGGAATCGCGATCACAAAGACCGCCAGAAGCAGATATTTCAGATAGGAAAGCCCTCTGGTCACACGGCTTTTTTTAATCTTGAACACAGGGATCTTATGCAGCAGTTCCTGCATCAGTCCAAGCGGACAGAGCCATCCGCAGATCGTTCTTCCCAGAACCACTCCAAAGAGCGCAAGAATACCCAATATATACCAGGGCGCGGTATGGCCGGAGGCATTCAGCGCGTTCTGAAGCGAGCCCAGCGGGCAGCTTGCGACCGCCCCGGGGCAGGAATAACAGTTAAAACCGGGAACGCACGCGCCTTTGAGCGGCCCGGAATAAATATGTCCGTCTATGAATCCTTTCAGATTCGCGTTATACAGAAGCGCAGCATACAGCTGAACCAGCTTCCGGGTTCCGGGACGGAAAGCGGAGGGCTTTGCCTGAGTCCTCTTACCCTCCATTTCCGCTGCCCCGGAGCCTGTTTTTTCATTTCCCATAGTCAAATCCTCATCTCGCCGCCAGCATCTTTATCGAATCCGCGCGGCGAAGTTTTGATGAAAACAACATGCAGACCTGCATTACGCCGTCCTCCCGCAGAAAGAAAGCATGCAGATCTGCATGTATCATTCTCTGTTCAGCAGCTCATCCCAGTCCGACACATTCGGTGCATATGGATGCGCCTTTTGCAAGTACCTCCTCCAGACCGCCGTTTCTGACGCCCAGAATGATCAGCAGGATCGCCAGAAGCAGGATCACAATCCGCAGAATGTGTTCCCTGCGTCCGCTTTTCTGCGGCACCGCCTTCAGGGTAGACTGCTTCAGGTCCATCCCGCTCAGAGCTGCCGGCTGATCCGCCGACTCATCCCTGATCCCGAGAACCCATCCGGCGATGGTAAAGGCAGCAAGAGCGCTGACCAGTGGCAGCAGTTTTACCAGAACCGCCCCGACTTTCTCTCTTGTATAGATATAGTAGAACAGGTCGCCGGAAGCCTGAACGGCTGCCCCCCGGATGTACATCCGGATCGCGGCCGCCGCAAGAAGCCCTGCCGCCAGCGCGCACAACAGCGACTCTATTATCAGAAACAGCCTTTTTCTGGTCATATCGATTTCCTCCGGAGGGTCAGATCATATCTGCCCCGCTTCAATCTTCCTTCTGAAGCTGAATGCTCACCTCATTGGAGCCTTCCTCAGTATGGTAGACTGTTTCGTCATCCGCATAGCCGTCCGGAACATCCAGCACGTGGATCTCGTAAACTCTGCCGGCAGGAGCCTCGAAAGTCACCTCTCCGTTCTCGTCTGTCTCGGCGAATCTGCAGGTGCTGTCATCGCAGAACTGAACGCTGACCTCTTCCACCGGGCCTGCTTCATCCGTAACGGTGACACGATAAACCGCAGCAGCCTCCGGCACAGCATCGCCCGCTGCTTCCGGTGCGGCTTCCCGGCCGTTCAGAAGAGCATCCGCCAGATTTTCGTACTGGTCAACCTGCGGACCGCAAACCGGAACACCGACAACATAGCCTTCTTTGTTCACATAGATCGTGGTCGGGAATCCCAGAACCTGATCAAGGATGACATCCGGAATCAGGACATTGGGATAGTTCGTCCCACACTCCTCCATCAGGTCTCTTGCTTCCTGATAGGTTTCCTCTGTCGGCTCCTGCTCATATTCAAGACCTACAAATCCGCAGCCCTTCTCCTGCAGCCTCGTATGGATCTCAGCAAGTTCCTGCATCTCAGCAACGCAGAAACCGCACCAGGTCCCCCAGCAGTTCAGCAGGGTGATCTCGTTCTGAGAAAACAGTTCTTCGCTCGTCACGGTATTCCCGTCCAGATCCGTGGTCGTGAATTCGATCTTCTGACCGGTCATTGCTTTTTCCGGATCGACCGGAGCATAGTAATCCGATTCTTTCAGAAGAGCGGGCAGGAGTTCCTCCAGCTTTCTGTATTCGTCAGCATATTCCCCGTCAATGGAGGACAGATAGTTCTCTCTGTCAGCGGACGGAAGATAATAGAAGGTGAATCCATCCGCGGAGCCCGTCTCCTCCGCTTTCTCATAGTCCAGCGGATTATCGACACCCAGGCTGCCTTCATACTTTGCCTGAACCTGATCATAATCCACATCTCCGGACAGCAGCATACCGATGATACCCTGTGCATCGGTCAGTTCCTGCTGTTCTTCCCGGGAGACATCACCGGAATACATAAGCTCCAGGGCCGTATCCTGCGGCATTGCCACATATATGAATGCCATACCGTAGACATCATGTTCAAGGTCGATGGCACCGAGCGGATAGGGAAGAAGCAGTCCCGATGTTTCATCCAGTTCTTCTGTAACTGCCATGTCGATTCCGACTTCGTTAAAAGGCTCTTTGCTTTCCGAAGCTGCGGCGGTCATGCTCATGGCCAGCATCATGCAGCCGGCTGCAAGAATCATTCCAGCTTTTTTCATTTTCCTGTACCTCTTTTCTTTTATTGCCAGATTCACCGTTCTCCGCACAGCTGACGCAAACTGCCTTTCCGGGCTGTATGCCGGCGGAAGCAGTCTTGGTCTGAGCCTGCGCAGGAAACTTCTGTATTTTCATTATTTCAATGACGCGAGGGGCAAAAGTTTCTTCTGACCTTCCCATCATCACAATATAAAATACGGAGACCCTTCAGATAATCCACGCCTTTCCACATTTCCCCAGGCTCTTATCCGGCCTCATTCCGTGTCCACTGTTATGGGTACAGTATATATTCCGGTCCTGATCAATACCTTTCTCCGACCTGTTTTCGAAAAAGGACATTTACAGCAGGCTGTTGATGAAGTCCGTCAGGCGCTCACGGTCATAGAAGCTTTCAATGCTGTCAATATAGTAGTCCGGCTCCGCGCCCTGGTCGATGTCATAATAGGAGCCGTTTTTCGCATAGCTCAAATGCAGAGGCGCAGAAATCTGGAACACGGCTCCGCCTGCATTCGACATCGGAAGAACGACGCAGCTGCCTCCGCCGGAGCTTTTACCGACCAGCGTGACATTCGGCGCAGTCTTCAGGACACAGGGAACCAGGTTGCCGCAGGAGAAGCTGACCGGAGAAATCAGGCAGTAGACCTTTTTATCCAGCAGCGTATCTCTTTCATCAAATACATGATCCAGATTCACATCCACGTTATAAAGAGCCGTCGAGATGGCTCCCGTCATGCTGTTCCTGATACTGACCGGCGCTGTTCCAAGCACCCAGCCCAGCACAAAGACCCCGGAGTCTATCGCTCCCCCGACATTGTTGCTCAGATCGATGACCACCCTCTCTACAGGGCTGTTCTCGCGGTAAATCCGGCTGTGCGCATAGCAGATCAGCGTCTTGGTATCCATTGTCTCCGGATCCAGATCATTCAGCGCCAGCTGTATATCATCGTTGTAGTAATCAGGGCTGTTATACAGATCTTCAAAAGCATCAAATGTGACGTATGCTGTATTCCCATACTCCTCATAGGCTGAAATCCCGGATGAGGCGGCCGCCCTGGCATCTGAAAACTGTTCCCGGGCCTGTCTGAACATTATAGTGGAAAAACCTGCCGTGTCCGATAATTCCTGGGAGCCGGCCATCCAGGAGTATCCGGTAAAAGCGGAATGCAGATCATCCAGCAGACTGGCAATAACAGCTTCCAGAGCCCTGTCTGCAGTCAGAGCATCTGTACTCAGAAGTTCTTCCTTATACCCGGTCTCATAAAAGAACTGATCAAAATTGCTGATATCATGGATTTCCTTCTGTCCATAAAGGCAATCAAAGGCCATGCAGAGCTCCAGATAATTATATTCTGCCAGCTTTGTGCTCCTCAGCGGCTGAGGCCGGGCGGAATAGTACAGTTCTCCCAGTTCCGTCAGTTCTCCGGTATCAGGATCCTCCAGACCGTCTCCATTTGTCAGGAACAGAGCTTCGCCGTTATAAAAAGTATTGGAGAGCGTACCCAGAGTCAGCAGGAAGTCACCGGCTGTCTGCAGCGGCAGGAGGTAACAGCCGTCGCCCCAGTAAACATCGATATTGTAAGCGGACAGATCCAGTGTTACTGCCCTGCCGTAACGGTCAAAGGACCCCTCTTCCACACGCTGAAAGAGGATGGTTTCCCCTTCCGTGTCAAATCCCGATTCTTCCTGAATCAGATCCAGCAGGGCGGAGTTTCCGGAACCATGCATAAAAGCGTCATAATCATCAAAGGTAAGCTCAGCCTTATCAAAATCCGCAATCAGTGAGTAGCCGTTTTCTCTGGTCAGCTGCAGCACCGGTCCGTCTGCTTCAAGTTTGAGCGCATAGTCCCCATCATTCCCAACGGTATGATAATACTCCGCCATTATTTCTGCCCAGTCGGGCAGATTCACATAGGGCAGATCCGTCACACCGTCTATGAAATACAGCGGCATGGTGATATAACTCTGCGTGCTGTTCAGGTACACATCCACTTTCTGAGACTCAAAACTGTGGAAATTTCCGTCCGTTTCTTTCCCTGTCTGTGCCGCTGTCTCACCGGCGGCAGCCTCCTCCGTCTGTGACTCTGTCTCCCCGGAAGCCTCTTCCGTCTGTGACCCTGTGTCCCCGGAAGGATCCTCCGCCATCACAGGGCCGGCCAGTATCACAGTTCCGGTAAGCGCAGCCGCCAGAGCTGCCTGACAGATATAATTCTTTATCTTACTCATCGTTTCCTCCCCTTATCAGTATTACATTTAGAGAAACGCTGATTAATCAGCGTTTCCTTAGAAAAAAGGCTCTCCTGCCGGTTCTGTCTTTTGTCAGCTGTATTCCGGCATCCAGCCTCTGTGCGCCTCGATCATCTCATCACACATCGAGACGATATCATCTATGGATAACTCCGCCGAAGTATGCGGATCCAGCATAACAGCCCGGTAGATGTCCTCTTTTTTCCGGGACCGCGCCGCCTGCACACTGTGGCAGAGGCCGAC
>DGHP01000055.1 GCA_002392705.1 Lachnospiraceae bacterium UBA3845
CTGTGGTCTTTTTACTGGAACCGCCGCTTTGTGTTCCGGCCTGAGGAGGGCAGGACCCTGTCCTGGCCGCAGGCCCTTCTGAAAACCTACATTTCCTACGCCTTTACGGGCCTTGTCCTGAATAATATCCTGTCCCTGGTCCTGGTGGGCTTCTTCGGCGTATCCAAGCTGATCGCACCGGTTATGAACCTGCTGATCAGCGTGCCGGTGAATTTCCTCCTGAACAAGTTCTGGGCCTTCCGGACGAAGGAAAGCTGACGGGAGAGCCTTCCGGCCTTCCGGACGAAGGAATCCCTGCGGGGAAGCCTCTCCGGCTGTCAGGGAGGAATCCGCGCCAGCCTGCTGCGGACGCGGCCGGGAGAGAGGCACGGCCGTATATGAATGGAGAGAAACGATATGAGACTTCTGGAAAATGAATGCTATCTGCAGGATCTGCGCAGTGTATCCGGCATGGACCTGCCCTGGGAGAAGCTGCGGGGAAAGCGGTTTCTGATCTCGGGCGCCACCGGCATGATCGGATGTACCCTGATCCAGGTCCTGATGGACCGGAATGACCGCTTCGCGCTTGGCTGCAGCGTGACTGCCCTGGGCCGGAATATGGAAAAGGGTCATGAAAGGCTGGGGGAATACTGGGGGAGAGATGATTTTACCTTTGTCCGCTGCGATATCAATGATATGGAGAATCTGCGCGGGGCGGTCAGGGAAGCTGCGGCTGAGCCGGAGGGCGGGGCGCTTTGTGTCGATTATATTTTCCACGCCGCGAGCAACACCCATCCGCTTGCCTATGCCAGCGATCCCATCGGAACGGTCGTCACCAATATCATCGGCCTGAA
Organism: Lachnospiraceae bacterium UBA3845; assembly: GCA_002392705.1. Classification (GTDB taxonomy): domain Bacteria; phylum Bacillota; class Clostridia; order Lachnospirales; family Lachnospiraceae; genus Porcincola. Next base: position 834 of record DGHP01000055.1, read on the forward strand.
CAACCTCCTGGAGCTGGCCTCGGAACTGGGAGCGGAGCGCTTCCTCTTTGCCTCCTCCAATGAGATCTACGGCGAGAACCGCGGCGATATCGAGCGCTTTGATGAGAAATACTGCGGCTATATTGACTGTAATACGATGCGGGCCGGATATACGGAGAGCAAGCGGGCCGGCGAGGCCCTCTGCCAGGCTTATATCCGCCAGAAGGGGCTTGACGTGGTGATCCCGCGTTTTACCAGGTCCTTCGGGCCGACCCTTCTGAAGACGGACACCAAGGCCCTCTCGCAGTTTATCTGGAAAGGGGCTGCCGGGGAGGACATCGTGCTCAAGAGCGCCGGAACCCAGTATTTTTCCTACACTTATGTGATGGACGCGGTATCGGGACTTCTGACCTGCCTGACAAAAGGTGTGTGCGGGGAAGCTTACAATATCGCCGATGAGAGCTGTGATATCCGCCTGAAGGACCTGGCCCGGATCATAGCGGACTACACCGGACGGCAGGTCGTGTTTGAGATTCCGGACGAGGCGGAGACCGCGGGCTACTCGAAGGCAACCAAGGCCCTTCTGGACAGCAGCAGGCTCAAAGCCCTGGGATGGAAGGCGCAGTTCCCGATCCGGACGGCGCTGGAGCATACCATAGATATCCTGCGGGAGATATCTTCCGGCAGCTGATCCGGGATAATCCATGCGGCCTGTCAGGAACAGGCAGCGAAAGAAAGCGAAGGAACGAAAGAAATCCGGAGGAAAGAATGGGAAGAAACACCGCAGCGTTTCAGATCAGGCAGCTACTCAAGCAGGCAGTGCAGAATTTTGTACTGCCTGTTTGCTATGAACTGAACAGATGGCGGAAGATCCGGCCGGAGCTGATCGTATTTGCGGACGCCCACCACGACAGCCGGCCGGCGGCCATGGAGCTGCTTGTCTGCGCCGCGCGGAAGGAAGGATCCTTTGATGTCGCCGAGAATTACAGGGATTATGTAAGATGCGGCGAACTGAAGGCGCTTCTGCATTCCATGGCATTTATGAAGCTTTATGCGCAGGCGGGGACTGTTGTCATCTGCGACAATTTCCTGCCGGCCGCGTCCTGCCGGAAAAAGGCGGGGACGAAGGTTGTGCAGCTCTGGCATGCCTGCGGCTGCTACAAAAAATTCGGCTATGACGCGCAGGATGATATCCCGGAGGGGTACCACGGAAATGTATTCCGCAATACGGACCTTGTCACGGTCAGCGGGAAAGCGGCGGTAAAGCCCTTCTGCTCGGCCATGCGCCTTACGGAAAAGCAGGTGAAGGCCGCCGGAGTAAGCCGGACGGACCTGTATTTTGATAAAAACTGGCGTGAGCGCTGCCGGGAAGCTTTTTTCCGGAACTATCCGCAGGCGGAGGGTAAAAAGATCGTGCTCTGGGCACCGACCTTCCGCGGGAACGCCCATGCGCCTTCCCTTGAGATGACGGATCCGGAGCTGCTTCAGAAAGAACTGGGAGAGGATTATTTTGTCATAACCCGTCTGCACCCTCATCTGCTCCGGCAGCTGGAGATGGAAAAAGGCGGGACAGGCCTGTTATCCGGAAATGACAGATACAGCTGCCCGATTCCCACCGAGGAACTGTATCCGGTGACGGACCTGCTGATCGCCGACTACTCCTCATTAATCTATGAATACCTTCTTTTCGGGAAGGGGCTGGTGCTCTATGTGCCGGACCTTGAAGAATATGAAAAGCACAGGGGCTTCTACATGGACATCCGGGAAATCCCGGGAGAGATCGTGACAGAGAAGGAAGCGCTGGCGGGCGCGGTCCGCGCGGCAGCTGAAAGCAGCCCGGCCCCGGCAGAAAACGGTTTTGCACCGGCGGGCGGCAGTTTTGCTGCGGAGTATGCTGATTTTCTTAAGCCTTACATGGGCGCCTGCGACGGGCATGCCACAGAGCGGATCCTGCGCTGGATTCTGCGCTCCAAAGGGTTTTCTGCAGCCTTCAAAGGGCCTTCTGCGGCCTCCGGAAGATCTTCTGCGGCGGCCGGAGGCGGAAGGGATGCGGCCGGCGGGATCTGAAACCGGGCGGTAAAGGTTGCATAAAATGGCCTGCTGGGATAAGATAGCAGAAGTTTTTAGAGATTCGACTGAAACAGGAGCGGTCTTCACGGCCGCTGCGGGGAAGCAATATGGCGAAAGTAAAATTCAGGGAATATCTCCGGAAAAAGAAGAATTCCGGGCCGGTCTATGAGTCCGGGGAAGGGCTTGTGAAGCGGGCAAAGAAGCGGATGGAGGCTGACGAGCTCATCGTGCAGCCTGCCTACCGCATCGAAAACTACGAAAAAGCCGCGGATCTGCTGGAGCAGGCCGGGGACTATCCCGGAGCGCAGGAGCTGCGCCGGGAATGCCTGGACAAAGCCGAACTGGCAAAAGCGGAAAAGACGGAGTCCGACTACCGCAGGGCGGTCCTTCATCTGGAGGAGGCCGATTCGGAGGAGGATCTTGCCAAGGTCTCCAGGGAGTTCAAAAAGCTGAAAGGCTATAAGGACTCCGGGGAGCTGAAGAAGAAGGCGGACGATGAGGCCGGCAGGCTCAGGAAGAGATTCCGGCTGAAGCAGGCCGTGGTGATCGTGATTATCATCCTTCTTGCATTCTGCGCCGCAGCCGGCGCGAAAGCCGGACTTTTCAGCTATCTTGCAGCCAGGCTGGAAGGCCGGGGCGGTATCTATGAGTCCGCCTACAGCAGGTTTGTCAAACTGGGTGATTTTCTGGACAGTGAAGAACAGGCCGCCCGCTATAAAGACCTGATGCGCCGGCAGAAGGAAAGAAATGAGAGCAAGAGTGTAAAGAAAGGCCATAAGGGCGACACGGTCAGATTCGGGGATTACAGCTGGACTGTGCTGGAGCGCAGCGGTTCCGCCCGGCTGCTTCTCTGCCAGACCCCGAAGGAGGACATTTTCCTTTCCCATATCAGCTATGACGGAGACATGAAGGTCATATCCGAGACGGAGGAGGAAGAAAACGCGCAGACTGAGCAGGAGGACAGCATCCGCGGCCTTTACGATGAGGTATTCAGCGGACCCGGACAGGATACAGTCTGGGCGGAATCCTCTCTGAGATCTTATCTGAACACGGAAGTGCTCGGCAAGGCCTTCAGTGAATTCGAGCGCGGCGCCATGCTGCCCATGGATACGGTCCCGGGAAGCAACGGGATCTACGGTACGGACGGAGGGGCAGAGACAACGGACCTGATCCGCCTTCTGTCCCTGGAGGAAGCGGAGAATTACCAGAAGATCTTCGAAAAACCGAATCAGGACACCTGGCTGTGCACACCCGGCCATGACGGGACAAGCGCGGCATACATGACCAAATCGGGCGTCCTGATGCCTTACGGAAATGACGTCAGAAGCGAAAGCCTGTCCGTCTGCCCGGTGATTCTGGTGGATGCGGACAGGCTGACCGCGGAATAAGCGGAAGACTGTGAACGGCGCAGTGCGCTCAAAGCAGCATGCTGCGCGGCCTGCAGAGCAGACCTTTTGCTGCGCGGCACTGCACTTCGCCGGGAGCAGCCGGCAGATCTGCACATGAGGAGAGTTTTTTATGAGCAGTACCATGAAGTACCGCATAAAAGTGTTCAAACAGTACAAGGACCTGATCCTGGAGCTGGTAAAGAGGGATATCAAGCTGAAGTACAGGCGCAGTTTTCTGGGCTATGTATGGAGCGTTCTGAATCCGCTGCTGATCATGATCGTCATGACGATCGTGTTCTCCGCCATGTTCAATAAGACGATCGAGAACTATCCGATCTACCTGTTCACGGGGCGCATGCTTTTCGAGTGCATGCGCAACGGCACCGGGGGAGGCCTCAAATCGGTGACGGGCAACGCGGCTCTGCTGAAGAAGACCTATATACCCAAGTATGTCTTCACCCTGGCCAAGGTAACCAGCCAGATGATTGAGACGGTATTTTCTCTCGGAGCCTTCTTTATCGTCATGTTTGCCACGAGAACGCCCTTCCACTGGCAGCTGATCTTCCTGCCCAGAATTCTGATCCAGCTCTACATCTTTACCCTGGGGCTGTCTTTCCTGCTGGCGGAAATGAACGTTTTCTTCCATGATATTGAGTATATCTACCACGCCTTTGTGACGGCCTGGCAGTACCTGACCCCGCTGTTTTATCCGATTGAGCGCCTTCCGAATGTGCTGCAGGTCTGCATCAAGGCCTTCAATCCCATGTACTGCTATATCTGGCAGTTCCGCGATATCGCGCTCTACGGGCAGACCCCGGGTCCCAGGATCGTAATTATGGGCTGGGTCTGGGCCTTTGCCATGCTGGCGATCGGCCTCTGGAGATTCCAGAAACAGAAGGACCGCTTCATCCTTTATATCTGACAGACAGGTGAAGGGATCAGGCGCAGCAGCGCAGAAAGCAGCAGAAGAGGAGGCGGCCGCCCCGTGCGGGATGAGAGCTTCCGGGAGATCAATATGGCGAAAAATATAATTGATGTGGATCACGTGTCGATCCGGTTCAACCTTGCCAGCCAGAAGGTGACGGACCTGAAGGAATATACGATCAAGATGATCAAGCATGAGCTCATGTTCCAGGAGTTCATGGCGCTCAGGGATGTGGACCTGCATGTGAAAAAAGGCGAGTCCTGGGGGCTGATCGGGGTAAACGGCTCCGGCAAATCCACCCTTCTCAAGGCGATCACGGGGATTCTGAAGCCTTACAAGGGAACCGTGAAGGTCCGCGGTGAGATCGCACCCATGATTGAGCTGGGCGCCGGCTTTGACCCTGAGATGACGGCCCGCGAGAATATTTTCCTGAACGGCGCGGTACTTGGGCATTCCAGGGAATATATGGAAGAACATTTCGACGAGATCGTCGATTTCGCGGAGATCGGGAAGTTTCTGGATTCCCCGGTCAAGAATTTCTCCTCCGGCATGAAGGCCCGCCTGGGCTTCGCGGTGGCCACCATGGTGGATCCGGAGATCCTGATCGTGGACGAGGTGCTGTCCGTAGGCGACCAGGCTTTCAAACGCCGCTGCAAGGACCGTATGCAGGAAATGCTGACCGGCGGGACGACCCTGCTGTATGTCTCCCACAATATCGAATCCGTGAAGCGCCTCTGCGACCACGCCCTCTGGCTGGACCACGGCGAGGTTCTGATGAGCGGGGAAACGGAGACGGTCTGCGAGTCCTATCTGGCAAGGCAGGAAAAGGTTTATTCCTTTGCGCATAAGGCGAAACAGGACCGCAAGGCCCTGAAGGAAGGGCGGAAATACGATTATCTGGTCGTCGGGGCGGGTCTCTTCGGGGCCGTATTCGCCCATGAAGCCCAGAAAAACGGCCGCAGCTGCATCGTCATCGACAAAAGGGATCATGTGGCGGGAAATATCTACACCGAGCGGCAGAGCGATATCAACGTTCACAAATACGGAGCGCATATTTTCCATACCAGCAACACGCTGGTCTGGGACTATGTGAACCAGTTCGCGGACTTCAACCGCTATATCAACATGCCGGTGGCCCGCTATAAGGACAGGCTGTACAACCTGCCCTTCAACATGAACACTTTCTACCAGCTCTGGGGACTGACAAGCCCGGAGGAGGTTCAGAAGAAGATCGCGGAGCAGATCTCAGAGCTTCATATCACAGAGCCGAAGAATCTGGAGGAGCAGGCCCTTTCCCTGGTCGGAACGGACGTCTATGAAAAACTGATCAAGGGCTATACCGAAAAGCAGTGGGGCAGGGACTGCAGGGAACTTCCGGCCTTCATCATCCGCAGGCTTCCGCTGCGCTTTACATTTGACAACAATTATTTCAATGACCGCTATCAGGGGATCCCTGAGGGCGGCTATACCCAGATCGCGGAGAAACTTCTGACCGGATCGCCGGTCCTGACCGGTATGGATTATAAGAGCTTTGCCGCCCGGCACCCGGACGCATTCGAAAAGGTGATTTATACCGGCCCGATCGATGAATACTTTGACTATAAACTGGGCCATCTGGAATACAGGACGGTCCGTTTTGAGACAGAAGAGCTGGGTATGCCCAATTTCCAGGGCAATGCCGTCGTCAACTACACGGAGCGGGAGGTGCCCTGGACCCGGATCATCGAGCATAAGCATTTTGAGTTCGGGCAGCAGCCGACAACCATTATTTCCAAGGAATATTCCACAGAATGGAAGCCGGGCATGGAGCCCTACTATCCGGTAAATGATGAGAAAAACCAGCAGCTTTATCAGAAGTACAGGGAGCTTGCGGAGAAAGAGGAAAAAGTGATCTTCGGGGGACGGCTCGGCTCCTACTGCTACTATAATATGGACAAGGTGGTTGAGGAGGCCTTCCGCCTGAGCGAGAAGGAATTCGGCCGCAGGGTAATGCTGGACGACAAGTGAGGCGGAGAAGCCTGACCGCGCATGAATAACGGAAGGAAAGAGATATGGCTCAGTCTACGCTTTATATTCATATAGGGACGCCGAAGACGGGAACGACCGCCCTGCAGGGTTTCCTGGCTAAAAACCGGAAAACGCTGAAAGAGCACGGCGCCGTCTTCCCGGATTTCGGGCTTGTATACAAGGGCGTGTCCAGACACCGCAATGCTCATTTTTTGGTTGCCACAAAGGATCCCTTCCACGCGAAAGAGATGGGCGTGTGCATGAAGATCCTGAAGCAGCAGGCTGCCCTCTATCCGAAGATCCTGATTTCCGATGAGTCCATCTGGACCTTTTACGGACACCCGGATGTGGAGACGAAGCCTTTCTGGGAGCAGCTGAAGGCAAAGCTGGACGGGATGGATCTGGACCTGAAGGTCATCGTCTATCTGCGCAGGCAGGATCAGTATGCATTTTCCTACTACGCCCAGAAGATCAAGGAGGCGGAGGAGATCCGCACCTTCCGGGACTATATGCTGGTTGACGGCCCTGCCAGGGCCCGTCTTGACTATAAAAAGGAACTGGATCTGATTGCCTCCGCGATCGGGAAAGAGAATCTGATCGTGCGCAGATATGACCGGGAGGGTTTTGGCGGAAGCAGGGGGACGATCCAGTCCGACTTTCTCGAAGCGGTCGGCCTGGAGTATACGCCTGATCTGCTGGAGGGGAACCCGGACAAAAACGTGACCTTCCACGGCCAGGTTCTGGAAGCCAAGCGTTTCTATAATATGATGGAGCACCCGGACCTGACCAGACACGAGATCGTCGTGGCTTTCCACGGGGCGGAAAACCGCCTGAAGAAGAATGGCAGGCTTCTGGAAGGTGTTTATTTTACCAGACAGGAGCGCAGGGACTTTATGGACCGCTACAGGGCCGGCAACCGCGCAGTGGCGGAGGAATACCTGGGGACGCGGATCCTCTTTGACTATACAGATCTGAGCGGGGAGGATGAGCAGTCAAGCTACACAACAGAGCAGATCACGGAAGTGTTCAGCTGTATGGTGGACCATCTGATGCTGGAGGAAAAGGATCTGCACTATGAGCTTTGGAAAAAACAGCCGCTGAAGCGGCTGAACGCGCGGATGGAACTGATCCGGGATCATTTCCGCAGAGACCACAGGGGGAAGCACTGAGGATGAATCTTTATCTGATCCGGCATGGGGAAACCGCGAAGAACCGGCAGAAGCTTCTGCAGGGCCGCAGCGACGTTCCGCTGAATGAGAACGGCAGGGCCCAGGCGCGGCAGGCTGCGGCTTTTTTTGAAAGGAAGGGGATCCGTTTTGACAGGGTCTATGCCAGCCCGCTGATCCGGGCCGTGGAGACCGCCCGGATTATCACGGGGGAGGAGGCTCTGATCCGTACCGATGAGCGGCTTCTGGAGATGGACTACGGCCCGTATGAGGGGAGCAGCCTGGAAGATCCCGCCCCTGAGCTGATCCGCTTTTTCAGCGATTTTGTTCACAACCCTGCCCCGCAGGGGATGGAACCGCTTGAACATGTGAAGGCAAGGATGGGCATTTTCCTGAAGACACTTACGGACCCGGATCCTTCCGGGAAAGGCCTGCAGGACAACATCCTGATCAGCACCCACGCGATCGCCCTGAAGGGGGCGCTGGAAGAGCTGATGCCTGAATCGGGCGGCTCCTGGTGGTCCAGGTATATCGGCACCTGCTCTGTCTTCCTGACAGAGTACGCGGACGGGCGCTTTTCAAGTCCCGTGGAAATTCTCTCGCTCACGAACGAACCGGGCGTATGAAGCTGCCGCATCTTTACGCATGAGGGATTCAGAAAACCACGGAACTGCGGTATGGACGGCTTTCAGCCAGCAGCCGGATGGAAACGAAAAGGGCCCCGGGCAGGCATATACGCGGGAAGCTGCTTTTGCAGCGATTCCGGTGGATAAGCCGGCACGGGGCCCTTTCCGGTCGGCGGACCGCGGCCAGGGAAACCCGGACTCCGCCAGGACAGGGGAGACTTTATTTGCAGGATAAAGCTTCGTAAGTAATGATGCGCATTTCAGCGCAGGCTGTGTCCGAAGACCGGTTCTTCCATGCGCTCCGCAGCGTGGCTGCCGCAGGAGACGGCTGTCAGCGCAGGCTGTGTCCGAAGACCAGCTCTTCTATGCGCTCCGTGGCATGGCCGTCGCAGGAGCCCATGAAACGCTCACGGAAAGCGGCGACCTCAAGCGGGTCGAAGTGCTCGCCGATGCTGCGGATGTAGTCGATAATTTCCTCTGTGCTTCTGCAGACAGGGCCCGGCGTGAGTTCGTCGTAGTTGTAGTAGAAGCCGCGCCAGTCGAAATAATCGTCCAGATCATAGGCGTAGAAGATCATGGGGCGCTCAAAGAGAGAATATTCGTAGATCAGGGAGGAATAGTCGCTGATGCAGATATCCGCCGCGCAGAGCAGCTGGTCGATGGAAAGAGCGCCGGAGGCATCCGCCGCGAAGCTGCCCTCCAGATCCTCCGGGATCTGAGGAATCCGCTCGCCCCTGATATAGGGATGGAGCTTGGTGATGATCACATACTGGTCCCCGAGGGCTTTCGCAAGTTTGCGAAGCTGGAAATGTTCCTCGTAGTCAGGCGTTGTCGCGTTGGCGACCCGTCCGCGGAAGGTCGGGGCGAAGAGAATGATCTTTTTCCCTTCGGATGCCGGGAAGAATTCATGCACCTTCTGAACGGAATCCCGGACGAAAGCAGGATCGAAGAAAACGTCGGTACGGCTTATGCCGACCGGTTTGACGATGCCGGGCTGGTCCTCCAGGGACATGGCCTCCTCGTACGCCCAGACAACCTCCGGGCTGGAAACCGTCACATGGGTCAGGTTCTTATAATAGGGAGCCGGGTGCTTTTCCCGGGTCTTCTGGTCGTCTCCGAACAGTTTATCCTGCGTGCTGGCACCGAATTTTTTGAAGGCGCCGCAGCCGTGCCAGAGCTGGGTCACGATCGTCTCCGGACGAAGGGCCACGCAGCCGATCACGGGGGAAGCGTCGTTGAGGAAGATGTACTTCGCGGTCGCCGCGTCCGCCAGAAAGGCACAGCAATTGCGCTCATATTCCTCCCTCGGCACAGAGAACTGATGGAGAAAATGAACGTGAATCCTGTATCTGCCGCTTGCTTTCAGGTCGTTATAGAGCAGACGGAAATTATCGCTCAGACTGTCATAGCGGTCTTCTACAAAGATAACCTTCCGCCTGTCAAGCGGCCGGTCGGCGTAGTGGGCGTAATAAGCAGGAAACTGTCTGCCGTAGCGAAGATCTCTCTGGCGCATGTTCAACGCCCTGCGGATCTGCCGGAAAGGAGGCAGATTGCGAAGCTTCCAGTAGAGAGGGCGTATGGGAGTATTTTTCAGTAATTCTTTTATCTTTGTCAGATAGATGTTCATAGTCAGCGTTCCGATTATCCATTATAATAATATACAGGGCGCGTCAGAATCATCTGCAGCCGGCCTTTGCGCATGACGCATGAGCTGTGGGCAGACTTCCGGCGCCGTAATTCTTTTATTATATATATTAACAATTAGTTAACCATTTTGCAATAAATTTAAAAAAATTTTATTACTCACCGCGGTCAATCTGTGAAGGAACGCGGATTGCAGCAAAAATTCGGAAACTTCGTGAGAACCGCGTGCTGCAGCAGAAATTTAGGAAAATTTGTGAGAACCGCGGATTTCAGCAGATATTTGGGAAAATCCGTGAGAAGCGCGGATTTCAGCAGAAATTTGGAGAACGCTCTATGAAAAAGATCTTCATCCGTTCCGGGATGACTCCCTTTGAAGGACTTTCGCCCGCTCAGATGCTCCTTGACAATTCGATCGGGGACAATGCCGGCAACCTGATCTATATGAACAGTATCTACCGCACCCTCATGACGGATGACCAGACAGAGTTTCTCCCCAGCCGCTACGAGTATTATCCGTCCCAGGCGCGTATGATCAATGAAAACTGCAGCTGTGTGGTGATCCCGCTGGCAGATGCCTTCCGGTCATCCTTTGAGGGCGGACTGAACAGCCTGACAAAGCTGGTGAAAGCGGTCCACGTTCCCTGCACCGTTGTCGGGGTCGGCCTGCGGGCGCCCCTGGGCGTGACATCCTTTCAGGATTTTCCCTTCAATGAAAAGGTGAAAAAGTTCCTGTCGGCGGTTCTTGACAAATCCGCCATCGTCGGCGTCCGGGGGGAGATCACGGCGGACTACCTGAAGGCGCTGGGGTTTCTGCCCGAGAAGCATTTTACCGTTATCGGCTGCCCCTCCCTCTATACCTGGGGGAACCGTCTTAAGGTCCGGCCGGTGCAGATACAGCATGACAGCAGGATCTGCGTCAACAACAATGTGGACGCGGACCAGAATGTCCAGAAGTTCATCCGCCGCCTGATGGCGCGTTATCCCGGCGCGGTCTTTCTCCCCCAGCTGCAGAGGGAATTCCGCACGGTCTATACGGGAGCGTCCTTTGTGCACAAGGACCACAGCAAGGATTACCCGGACCGGATCACCGATCCGGTCTACCTGGAGGGGAGGGTGCGCTTTTTCTGCGATGTTCCGAGCTGGCTGGCTTTTCTGAGGGAGAGCGCCTTTACAGCAGGGCCCAGGATGCACGGGAATATTGCTTCCATCCTGGCGGGGACGCCCGGCGTGCTGATCGTCAAGGACTCGCGGATGGAGGAACTGGCTTCGTATCACCGGCTGAACTGTGTGTATTCCTCCGAGATTACGGAGGACACCACACTGGAAGAGCTGGCGGAGAAGGCGGATTACGGTCCCATGGAAAAAGCCGCGGGGGAAAACTTCCGCCGCTATATTCATTTCCTTCACAGCAACGGCCTGAAGACCATCTACGACGGCGGCAGAATTCCCGCCTCAGGCAGTACGCCCTTTGACCGCCGCATGGCTCTGGTAAAACCCTTCGGCCCGATCGTCCCCGTGTCCCTTCTGAGCACAGAGGAGCTGGCGGACCGCTGGGACAGCTATTATCCGGCCTACGAGGAACGCTATCAGAAAATGCTGAAGGAGAACGGGCGATTCAGGCGGGGCGTGGAACGCTTCGTGAAAGCGGACGTTCTCAGAAGGAAGATTCTGGGAGAGGACAGCAGCCGATCCTGAAAGAAAGCCGGGCAGGACGGCAGCCGATTCTGAAAGCAGGCCTGGGAGGGCGGCCGCTGATCCTGAAGAAGAGCCGGGAGGGCAGCAGCCATTCTGCCTGCGGCTGTGTTTTGCAGACATGACTGCAAAACAGTCACCCGGGGTATTGAGTCAGAGTACATTACTCTGTTCTGGGAGGAGGAACATATGGATATACTGGCACCGGCCCGGAAACTGGCACGAAGTTCCTACAAAGACCTGACCCTGAAAAAACTCTATCCGGACCGTTACCGCAAAGAGGCAGAAAAGCCGGTCGTCAAAGGGAAGGTTGTTTTTCTGGAAGTGCGGGAGGAAGCGCTGACGGACAATTTCCGCCTGATCCGGGCCGCTCTTGAAAAGCGCAATGAGCGGGCCGGGAAAAGCCTGTACCGGATGAGCACGATCTGCATCCGTGAAGGAATGGCGGGAAGGCTGGAGGTCATGCAGAACTGCCTGAATGCGATCCCGAAGATCGCGGACGCGGAATTCATTTTTGTTAATGAGGTCTCCTATTTCCTCTCCTGCCTGCCCATCCGGCCCGGAACAACCGTGATCCAGACCTGGCATGCCTGCGGCGCTTTCAAAAAGTTCGGATATTCCGCCGTAGGACAGGGCTTTGGCACCAGCAGGGAGGACCTGGAGCGGTATCCGGTCCACCGCAATTTTGATTATGTGACTGTCTCAGGCCCGGAGGTGATCTGGGCCTACGCCGAGGCATTCCACATGGAAGACCGCAGGGAAGCGATCCTTCCCATCGGAGTGAGCCGGACGGATATGTTTTTCCACAGCAGGTACCGGGATAAGGCCTGCGGCAAGACCGCCTGGGTCCTGCGCCGGATGGCGCCGCAGCTCTTCTGCCCCGCGGCGGAAGATGCCGGCGCGGACCGTGTTCCGGGTTCGGAGGCATACGGGGACGCTGCCGTCCGGGATGGCATGAATCAGGACATGGCTGCCGGGACAGAGAAAAACACCGCCTGCCTTGTGCCGGGCAGAAAGATCATCCTCTACGCTCCAACCTTCCGGGGAAGCGTCAGGGATGCGGTCTCACCGGACAGACTGGACCTGGTGCGGATGAAGGAGGCGCTCGGCAGGGATCATATCCTTCTGATCAAGCACCATCCCTTTGTAAAGGAGAGAACCCGGATTCCGGATGAAGCGGCGGATTTCGCCTTCGACATGACGGACCGGCTGACCATCGAGGAACTGATCACGAGCGCGGACATCTGCATCACGGATTATTCCTCCATCATCTTTGAATATTCGCTCTTTGAGCGGCCGCTGATCTTTTTTGCCTTTGACCTGGACAGCTACCTGGATGAGCGGGGCTTTTACTATCCGCAGCAGGACATGATGCCGGGACCGGTCTGCAGGACCCAGGAGGAACTGATCCGCGTCCTTCAGAATGCCCGCGAAAACTTTGACCTTGCGCGGGTACGCGGGTTCAAATACCGTTTCATGAGCGGATGCGACGGTCATGCGACGGCCCGCGTCCTGGAACTGATGGACCGGTGCGCGTCCGGTGAGAAAGTGAAAGCTTCTTCCTGAACATTTGCGAAGTTTTAATGCGGAAACGCGGATACTCCGAAAAAATTTTGGCAAGCCTTGCATGTCAAATCTGTAAGTGGTATAATCCGCATTATGTAGCAAAATGCGGAGTTCTGTCCGCGAAAAGCGCACAGTCAGTGGGCTTGCGCGCACTGGTTTCTTCTGCCGGGGGCGGGAGGAACCGGGGGTTTTATGGCAAAGAGGAGGTTTCTTATGAAGAAGAGGATGATTTCTGTGATCTGTGGACTGTCCATGGCTGTCATGGCTCTTGCCGGCATGAGCGCCTATGCGGATGACGTCATCAAGATCGGTGTCTTCGAGCCGCAGACAGGTGAGAACGGCGGCGGCGGACTGCAGGAGCTGCAGGGTGCGCGCTACGCGAACGAGATCAGGCCGACCGTTACGATCGGCGGCACGGAATATACAGTAGAGCTGGATGAGGTCGACAACAAGTCCGACAAGACGGAAGCTGTCACCGCTGCACAGAAGCTTGTTGCGGACGGCGTCGTCGCGGTCATCGGTTCCTATGGCTCCGGCGTTTCCATCGCCGCAGGCCCGACCTTCGCGGAAGCTCAGATCCCGGCAGTGGGATGCTCCTGCACGAACCCGCAGGTTACCAACGGATGCGATTACTACTTCAGAGTCTGCTTCCTGGATCCTTTCCAGGGTTCTGTCATGGCACAGTACGCGTTCGACGAGGGCTATAAGAATGTAGCTGTCATCGACCAGCTCGGCGATGACTATTCCACAGGTCTTGCCAATTTCTTCATCAAGCAGTTTGAGACGCTTGGCGGAACGATCGCTACCACACAGCAGTTCCAGACCAACCAGTCTGATTTCAAGGCGATCCTGACCGAGGTCAAGGCAAGCGGCGCCGATGCCATCTTCGCTCCGTCCTCCATCACAACCGCTCCGCTGATCATCAAGCAGGCCCGCGAGCTCGGCATCGAGGTTCCCTTCATGGCCGGCGATACCTGGTACAATCAGACGATCATTGACAACGCCGGAGCAGCTGAGTGCGAAGGCACAGTTGTATCGACTTTCTTCGATGAGAATGACGACTCCAATGCGATCGCGACTGATTTCGTCAGCGGCTACAAGGCATGGCTGAACGAAGACCAGAAGAGGATCGACAACAACGGCGGCAATGACGCGATCGTCGGCAATTCCGCTCTCTGCTTCGATACCTACAACGTAATCTGCGACGCTCTGGAAGCTGCCGGCTCCACGGATGGTGAGGCTGTCAAGGAAGCTCTTGCGGCGATCGACGGTGACTATGTAACAGGTCACATCACCTTCGATGAAGTCGGTGACGCGGACAAGGATTCTGCTTATATCGACATCGCCAAAGACGGCAAGTTCGAATTCCTGAAGATCGTCTCCGTCGGAGAGTGATTCCGGATCGACAGAGAAACGCGGCGCTGAGGTCTTCCGGCCGGTCCGGGACAGACCGGCGGGCAGTTTCTGATAAACGATGAAGCAGGAGGGGCAGGGATGTTCCTGCCCCTCTTTTTACAGTAAATCCCGGTCCGGAATCATTCCGGGCATTATCCCGCTCCTTTCGCAGCGGGAAGCGGACGGCAATTCAATTATATTCAGCTTTGCTTCCCAGGCAGGCAGCCGCGGCGCGGCTTTCTGTCTGAGGAGCAGAGCACGGGAGGAGTCAATGAGCGGCGCAACATTCCTGCAGCATCTTCTGACCGGCGTCTCGCTGGGCGGTGCATATGCGCTTATCGCGATCGGATACACGATGGTCTACGGTATCCTTCGCCTGATCAACTTTGCACACGGCGATATCTTCATGATGTCCGGATATT
>DGHP01000064.1 GCA_002392705.1 Lachnospiraceae bacterium UBA3845
ACACAGCCTCAGGCAGAAGCACCGAAGATGCAGCACAGCTGCAGCTTTTTACAGCTGTCTCAGCTCCACCTCCGGCCGCTTTCCCGGCTCCAGGGTGAGAATCATATAGGTGCGTCTTCTCGGGTTCTGTCTCGGAAACGAGATGCTTCCGGGATTCAGGATCATCAGCTGCGGATCGCTTAAGTCAATCTCCGGCCTGTGGGTATGTCCGTAGAGGGCGATCTCACAGTTGTTGCCCTTTGCGTCCGCCGCCAGTTCCTCCGTGCCGTAATTTACATAATGGGTATGTCCGTGAGCGAGCAGGAGCCGGTGCCCTTCCAGGGTCACGATCCGCGCAGGCGGATAGTCGGCAAAGAGATCGCAGTTGCCGGACACCAGATAGACCGGGATATCTTCCCCGGCCACACACATGCAGAATTCCTCCTCATCCTCCTGGGTATCCCCCAGATGGATCAGGACGTCGATGGGCATCTCCCTCTCAAGCGCCTCCATGACGCTCTCGTCACGGCCATGCGAATCACTCATCACAAGTACTTTCATAGATCCTCCCCGTCAGATACCTTTCCGAGTTCCTCTTCCAGAAGGGCGTGCATTCTGCGGAAAGCCTGCCCCCTGTGGGAAATCCGGTTTTTCTCCTCCGGCGTGATCTGGGCGGAGGTCATCCCGTACTGCGGCAGGAAAAAGATCGGATCATATCCGAATCCGTTTTCTCCCTTCCTCTCCCAGGCGATCCTGCCCTCCATTGTTCCTGTGGCTGTCACAATCCTGCCGTCAGGCCATGCCACGGCAACCGCGCAGACAAAACGGGCACTGCGCAGCGGTCCGGGGGTTCCGCCCTCATCAGCGCCGGGGCGGGAGGGACTGCCGCTCTCTTTTCCGGCATCAGCGCCTTCGTTCTTCTCCGGCGTCCCTGCTGCGTCTTCCGCTTCATGCGCCGCGCAGTATGCATTCACCCTGCGGATCAGTTCATCATTTTTCTCGTCATAGGGAGTATCATGCCCCATAAAGCGTGCGGAATAAATGCCGGGTGCGCCGTCCAGGGCATCGATCACCAGGCCGGAGTCATCCGCGATCGCCATCTCGCCGCAGGAAAGGGCCACTGTTTTCGCCTTTATGACCGCGTTCTCCTCAAAAGTGGATCCGTCTTCGACGATATCCGTGCAGACGCCCGCTTCCTCCATAGACAGAATCTCCACCTCAAGATCCTTCAGGATCTCACGGATCTCTTTCATTTTATTTCTGTTTCCGGTTGCCACCACCAGATGCTTCTTCATTCTTCCGCGCTCCTTGTATATGCTTTCAGACACACATTTGTGCCGTAGGTTTTCTGCGTGTTTTCCCAGACGCTGCCGTTTTTGCTGATATAGGTCTCCCGCCCCTCAAGGGTAACCGTAGTGGTATACGCATCCTTCTCCATCTCGACGACAGCCGGCTTTGACGCGCCCGGCGTGTCCATCTCGACGATGATGGCGTATTCCTGTCCCGCCGCAAGCCGGTAAGGCCTGGGAAACTCCACCGTATAATATCCCGCCGTGGCGATCTTTCCGAAGGCAAGAAGCTCTGAAGGACCGCTCAGAGAGCCGGAGTCGGTGAATTCGGGTACCAGGCTGATCCGGTATGAGCTGTCGGCTCCGGTGACATACAATCCCGCAGCCGCCAGGCTCTCCGCCCCCTCCGTCCGGAACACGCCGGCGTACAGGCAGCGGCTTTCCCCGTATCCCTGTCTGCCGAGCCATCCCAGACTGTCATTTTCCCGGACGAAGTCGTAATTCGTACTGTCCTCGACCTTCGAATAGGCGATCCCGCCCTTGCGGAAAAGATTCGCGTCCTCGTAGGATACATAAAAGAGTCCGTTCAGTCCGAACTCCTCCCCCCAGGTGTTCTGACAGATCCAGGCGCCGTCGTTCCTGGGTTTGATCCGGAACTGTTCCCTGGAAAAACCGTCGTCCCAGCCCAGAACCAGGATATCATGATTGACCGTCTCCGCCATGGGATTATGGTAGGAGCAGGTATCCGCGTTGTAATAATGATAGTCTTCACTCTGCACCCTTGCCGTATCCATGCAGAGCGAAGACTGCAGCGGGCCATTGTCCAGGATCATCTGTTTGATCTGAGACCTGTCCATCCCGCCCAGCAGCTGCATCTGCTGCACATGGACGGCTGCGCTGAGCCCGTCCGGGGATTCCCCGTCCCCGTAAGGATCTTCCTCCTCCGGAACAGGTCCCTTCCAGTCGGCCAGATACGACATAATCATATAATAATCTCCGCCGTCGCTCTGGCTGATCGCATATCCGTTTTTCCGCGTCATATGGTCAGCGGAAAAAAATGCGGTCCGCTCCGGCAGCAGCTGCGCTTCCACGGCGGAAACCGCGCAGAGCGCCCAGCAGGTATATAGTCCCTCCTGGCTGCGCACCTTCGGCTTGCGTCCTTCATCCGCCCAGCTGAAATACGCGGGCTGCTTCCCCGTCTCAAAGGGAAAATCTACCTCCAGAGCCGGATCCTCATCCCGGGCGTCCCTGACATCCTGCCTTTGCTCACCTGCAGCCTCCGTTCTGCGCGCCCCTGCCGGAGGCAGTCCCGCAGTCAGGCACAGAACGGCAATAAAAAGAAAAATGCATGCGGCATACAGCCGTCTCCAACCTGTTTTCCGTCTCATATTCCGAGCCTTATCCGGCTAAAGCGCCGGCATATATCATTCTTCCATCATCTCTGATCCGGCTGTGCCGCCGGTATTCACTGTCATTTCTCCCTGCCGCCCTGCCCGGCCGCAGGTCTTTTTGCAGGCGGCTTCGGTCCGATATACTGATAAAAATAGGTTTTGATCATCCCGTTGTAGATTTTCCGGTTTTTATCCGCTTTCTTTCCGATATAGCGCTCCGCGTCCTCGTAGGAGGTAATGATATATTCCGACCAGGAATCCAGACCCCTGAATGCCTGCCCGATCTCCCGGTAGAGCGCGGGCAGGGCCTTCCGGTCCTCCAGCCGCTCCCCGTAGGGCGGATTCGTGATTACGAAACCATATTTTTTCGGGTGGCGGAGTTCCGATACCGGACGCTGCTGAAAATGAATCAGGTGGTCAACCCCGGCGTTTCTCGCATTTTCCCGTGCCGCCCGGACAACCTCGCCGTCGATATCGTACCCCTGAATGTCGGTTTCGATTGTATCATCGATGCGGGAGGATGCGTCGTCCACCGCGTCGTACCAGGCTTTTTTCGGGATCAGATTCTCCCACTGCTCCGCAAGGAATTCCCTGTTCATACCCGGCGCGATCCCTGCGGCCATCATGGCCGCTTCGATCGGAAAGGTACCGGATCCGCAGAAAGGATCCACCAGGATCCGGTCCTTTTTCCAGGGAGTCAGCATGATCAGCGCCGCTGCGAGGGTCTCGGAAATCGGAGCCTTCGCGGTCAGAAGCCTGTATCCCCGCTTGTGCAGTGATGTTCCCGTTGTATCGATGCCGACCGTCACTTCATCCTTCAGAATCGTAACCCTGACAGGATAGTCAGGTCCGCTCTCAGGGAAATGGCTCAGCTGATATTTCATGCCCATCCGGTCAACCATGGCCTTTTTCATGATGGACTGAATATCCCTGGGCGAAAAAAGCCTGCTCTTGACACTGGTTGCCTTGGCTACCCAGAAGCGCCCGTCCTTCGGGATCAATTCTTCCCAGGGGATCGCCCGGGTTCCCTGGAACAGGTCTTCAAAGGTCTCTGCGTGGAAGGAGCCGGCTTTTACGAGAATGCGCTCCGCAGTGCGCAGAAACACATTTGCATAGCAGACAGCCGCCCAGTCCCCGTAAAAGGACACTTTTCCGTCCGTCACTTCCGCGATCTCATAGCCCAGATCCGTAATCTCCCGTTTCAGGACCGCCTCCAGTCCGAAATGGCAGGGCGCTATCAATTCGAGTTTTTCCATATCTTACCTCATCCGGGAATCATTCCCTGAAAGATCCTTCATGCTTTCGTCCCGGTTTCCAGCACAATTGCAATTCGGCGCATTGCACGCTGCTGTTCACAGCCATCCGCGCATCAGGTCGCTTAACATTTTCTTAACATTTTTCAAAAAAGCAGTTGCTTTTTTTTCAGACCTATATTATAATTCAACCTGTAAGAAAAATTACCCTTAATAGTTTTTTTTACAAACCCCTTATTAATTATTTATACTCCCCTTGAAATGCCGGCAGCTCCCCTGCCGGCATTTCTCTTTCCTGCCGGAAAAGGGCCGCGATTTCACCTCTTCAGCAAAGCCGGCAGGAAGCATCTTCCGCTCCGTTCCGCTGCCGGCATTTAACCATACACCATTTTTGAATCCTGCACAAGCACCATTTCCGGCCTTTATCGCTCGATCCTCAGGCCGGCCTTTTCAGCTGCCCGGATGAGTTCCCTGTTCCCTTCATTCATCGGACCGAAGGAACGGATGGTGCAGATCACTCTTTCGCAGTTAAGCAGGCTTCTGCAGGCGTCCGCGGTATCCTCTGTGCGCACAGCCTCAAAAGCCGGACACAGAAAGAGTTCATTTGCCAGGGACCGCGCGCAGACGGCGTCTGTATCGTTCTCATTCAGAACCCCGGTTGCGAAGGGAATCCCCTCCCTCTGCAGCCTGCGGTAAACGGGCACCGCAAAGCCTCCCCCGGCAATCACAAAGACCCGGCTCTCCCCTCTGACCGCGGGCAGCTCCACGCCTCCGCCCGACGGGACAAAGCTTCCCTCCGGAAGATCATACAGGGCCCTGATCTTCTCCTCCTGAAAGATCTCCTCCGGACTTCCCTGATCCAGAATCCGGTCCCCCCTTACACAGACCACCCTGTCCGATATCTTCTGGGCCAGATCCAGCTCATGAAGCGACAGAATGACCGCGATCCGGCGTTCCCGGGCCATATTTCTCAGAAGGCCGAGAAATTCCAGCTTATGCCGCACATCCAGAAAGGAAGTCGGTTCATCCAGGATGATCAGATCCGGCTCCTGGCAGAGCGCTCCGGCCAGCAGCACCCTCTGCCGCTGCCCGTCCGAGACCGCGCTGAAGCTCTGGTTCCGAAGATCCCAGATCTGCATCAGTTCCATGGCGGAGCGGACCTTTTCCCGGTCCTCCTCCCCCAGAATTCCCAGCCTGCCCGTATAAGGATAGCGCCCGGCGGAGGCGGCCTCAAAACAGGTCATCAGCTCCGGCCTGGCGCGGTCGGTAAAGAGCAGGGCAAGACGGCGGGCAAGCTCATTTCCCGAATAGGATGCCATATCGCGCCCGTCCAGAAAGACGGTCCCGCCCAGCAGGGAAAGCTGTCTGCTGACGGACCGCAGAATCGTGGATTTCCCCGCGCCGTTCGGCCCGATCAGGGTCAGGATCTCTCCCCTGCGCACTTCGATCTCTATCCCCCGGATCAGAGCTTTCTTTCCGTATCCGACGGTCAGATTGTCTGTACGAAAATAAGAATCTGCCACAGCACAGCCTTCGCCGGATTCTTTGCAGAATACCGGCTTTTCCTTTCTCCCGGAAGGCCCGGGTTCTAAAAAGGGATCATCCCTCCCGCTTTTTCCGCAGCATGACCCATATCACAACAGGTGCCCCGAAAATGGCGGTGACAGAGCTGATGGAGAGTTCTGTCGGCGCGAATACCGTTCTCGCGATCAGGTCGCAGAGCAGGCAGAATACAGCTCCCCCCAGAAAGCTTGCGGGGATCACCAGGATCGGCCTGGAGCTGTGGAGCAGATTCTTTGTCAGGTGGGGAACCGCGATGCCCACAAAGGAAACCGGTCCCGCAAATGCCGTGACCGCGGCGCTGAGAATGCTTGAGAGCAGCACCAGCACCGTCCGCAGAAGCCGGACATTGACGCCCAGGCTGCGTGCGTAGTTTTCTCCCAGCAGATAAGCGCTGATTGGTTTTGACAGGAAAAATACCAGGATAGATGCAGGAAGGATGATCAGCGACATGAAGGCCACATTTTCCCAGGTCATCCCCGAGAAACTGCCCAGGGACCAGCCGTGCAGATTCACGATATTGGAATCATCGGCAAAAGTCACCACAAAATCCGTGACCGCCGAGCAGATATAGCCGATCATCACGCCGGCCACAATCAGAACGGACATGCGGTCCGTGCGGACGGAAACCGCAAGCACAAAGCTCATGGAAAGCATGGCGCCTGCGAACGCTGCCAGCACCATCTCAAGGGAACTGACTGCCAGCCCATGGTTCAGCAGAAGAATCATGACAAGGGCTACCGCCAGCTTTGCCCCGGAAGAAATACCCAGTACAAAGGGTCCCGCGATCGGATTATGGAAAAATGTCTGCAGGGCGAAGCCGGACACCGAAAGGCCGCCGCCCAGCAGGACCGCCGCAAGCGCCCGGGGGAAGCGGATCTGCCAGACAATGTTGACGTTTACCGGATCCCCTTCCCGCAGGAAAAGGATCCGGATGATCTCCCCCGGATGGATGGACACCGAGCCGGAGCTGATATTTACAACCATCAGCAGGAGCAGGGCGGCAGAAAGACCCGCGAACACAGCTCCGCAGCGTTTATATCCGGTAGCATCCGCCATAGCAGCCGCCCTTCCTTTCTTTCATTCGTTTCCGATACAGCCGTCCCCTTCTCTCAATCCACATGATAGAGATAGCTGTAATCTCCGTCTCTGTCGCCCGAAAGCATCCTGCTGATATCCACGATCAGGTCGGCAAGACCGGTCGGTTTCTGGAAGAGGGACTGGGTCGTGCACCAGACATTGCCCTCCTGCACCGCCCGGAAATCCTTCAGCAGGGGCCCCTTGTCGAGCAGTTCATCCACGCTGTGGATCGCGCCGGCAATGGTCGAATTATAGATCAGGTAATCCGCGTCCTTCGCCCTGGCGTAAAACTCTTCCATCTGCAGGTTTACGGTTGAAAGCGCATTCTCCTCTTCCCCGTAAAGGTCAGAAAAGACATAGCTGCCTCCCGCCAGCTCAATCATGGCCGGCACATAGTCTTTCGCCTTGCGGACCGTGACCAGCCCCTGCTGGTTGATATTGAAAAACGCCACCAGCTTCCCCGGAGATTTTTCCTCCAAAGATTTCCCTTCCGGAGATTCCCCCTCCGAATGTTGTCCCTCCAAAGATTGTCCAGCCGAAGCGTCCCCGCTTCCGGAA
Organism: Lachnospiraceae bacterium UBA3845; assembly: GCA_002392705.1. Classification (GTDB taxonomy): domain Bacteria; phylum Bacillota; class Clostridia; order Lachnospirales; family Lachnospiraceae; genus Porcincola. Next base: position 7,111 of record DGHP01000064.1, read on the forward strand.
GTCTGCTCCAGCACCCGCCTGACTTTCTCCTCCATCTGCGCGAAGAGAGTGTCCGCCTCCTCCTCGCAGTTCAATAAAGCCCCGTAAAAACGGATCCACTCGCTTCTTCCCAGCGGATCAGACTCATAGGAGGAATGCTCCACCAGAACCGGAATCCCGAATTGTTCCAGCATCTCCTTCACTTCCGGTTTATGATAAATCATTGTGGATTCCAGGGCAAGATCGCATCCGCGGGAGACGATTCTCTCATAGTCGGGAGCGCTGTACTTGCCGGCATAAACCATCCCGCCCTCTTCCATGGCTTTATTCGCGCCGTCTGAGTCCCATTCCCCCGCCTCTTCACAGGACAGGGTCACTTTATCGATCTCCTCCAGGCAGTCAAAAAAATCCATCGCGCTGGTTGCCGCCAGATAGATGGAGTCCAGCGGCTGATAAAGCACCGTATATCCGGATCCGGACGCCGCGCCTGACCGTTTTCCGTCTTCCGTTCCTTTCACATCCGGCTGCTTACCGTTTTCCGGCAATTCCGTATCCGGCTGCTTTCCGTCCTCCGGCAATTCCGCATCCGGCAGTTTTCCGTCTTCCGGCAATTCCGTTTCCGGCAGTTTTCCGTCCTCCGGAATCAGCAGAAAATCCCCGGTATCCCGGATGGCCAGATATTTATAGCCGCCCTCATAATAATCCACACTGAACTGGTCCGCGTGATAAAGCCGCATGCTTTCCTTATAGCGAAGCCCCGGGATCTCAGGCGCGTCCGGACGGACAAAGACGGTTCGCTCTGTTTCTGATTCCTCCGGGATGCCGTCTTCCTCCGGGACAGCTGTTCCATCCGGGATGCCGTCCTGCTCCGGCAGCATTTCAGCGGCCGCAGGTACTGCAGCCACGGAAACAGAAGCCATGGGAACTGCGCTCCGGCAGAGCGCTGCCAGAAGCAGCAGCCCTGCCAGCCGGACAATTCGCCGCCTCATTCCGTCTTTCCGGCGTCTGCCGGGAGCGAAACGGTCAGCAGATAATCCTGCTCTACCTGCATCCCTTTGATCGCGACAGAATCCACCGTCATGGGGATCGCCGTGTCAAATACGGCAACAGGAATCCGGAAGGACGACTTTTCCTCTCCTTCCAGAGCGTCATAGCGGACGCCGTCAATGATAATGTAATCGTAGTTGGAAGAATCGAATACCAGAAGACCTTCCGCCTCCCCATCCTTCACTTCAAGCTCCATCGGAGAAATCAGCTTAAGCCTTCCTTTCCCCTCGAGGGATACTTCCGCCTCCCAGCTCCCGTCCTCCAGAGCCAGGTTCTCAGTCCGACTTCCCTGCAGACCGGAGAAAGCGGAAGCAGGAAGCATTGCCGGCTGAAATACCAGCGTTCTGGGATACCACTGCTCCTTCTTCCGGGAGAAGGCTGCGCAGGGAACTCCCACGCCCAGCTTCTCCAGCGGGAAATGCTGAAAGACCGTTTTTCCCTCCTCGTTTTTCTCAGGATAGACAAAGTCCTCAGCATCCGCCTGCGCCGCTTCTTCTGCGCTTCCCGGATAGAGATAGAGGTAGCCGTCTCCGTCCATAATCAGATCGGCATACATCGAACCATTCTCGACATTCAGCAGCACGCTGCTGATCTTGAACATGGAAGAACTGCTTTCGACCCCGATCTCATAGACGCCGTCCGTAAGCAGATCCGCGCTTACGGGCTCCCCGCTCTCATCCACTTCATCCACGGTCGTCATGTCGGATGCATCCGCCACATGGGAAGTATCAAGCGCCCTGGCCTCCTCCACTTTTTCCGCGGGAACTGCCCAGGTCTCTGCTTCCTTCCCCGCTTCGGAATCTGTCACTCCGGCATCCTCCTGAATCTTCTCAGTTTCCGTCTCAGAAGACTCCGCAGCAGCCCGGACGTTCCCCGGAACTACGAACAGGGCGGCCATGCAGACAGCAAGAAGAAGACCTGCCGGACCGCCAGACAATGTAAAATTCCTTTTTCTCATCTGCATCATCCCCCGATCTGGTCAACCGCTTCCTGCACATGCTCCACATAGATCTGCTGGATCTCCGGAACCTGGCCGAGACCATCCAGGATGCAGTCCACCTCGTACCCGGCATTCTGAAACTGTGTCCGCAGAGAATCGGGTTCAAAGCTTGCCATGTCATTGTGGGCATGGTCCCCTGCCACAACCATCAGAGGATGGAGAACTACCTTTTTATAGCCCTTTCCTTCGATCACATCCAGAACCCGCTCCGTATTCCATACTTCCGACTCAACCGTCGTAATATAGACATTTTCAAAGCCTCCGTCTGTCAGCGCCTGCTGCAGTTCACCGTAATCCTTGTCAGAATCCGCCTCTGTTCCATGTCCCATATAGACCAGGGCTGTCTCCCCGTCATTATAATTTTCCATGATGTTGGAGAGGATCGGAACGACCTCATCATAATCCGTCTCATCGTTGTAGCCAAAGAGCGGCTTTGTGACAGCTACACTTTCAAAGGCATCCGCATACTGCGCCACGGCGGCGATGATATCCGCGTACTCATATCCTTCCATCAGATGAGTCGGGCAGACAATCAGATCCTTCACCCCATTGTCGATGGCTCTCTGAAGGCCCTGATCCACATCGTCGATCTCCACGCCGTCCCTGCGGTTCACATGGTCGATAATGATATTGGCCGTGAAGGCTCTCCTGACGCTCCAGTCCGGAAATGCCGCGGCGATGGCACGCTCAATCCCGCCGATGCTGGCATAGCGTGAATAGTTATAACTGGTGCCGAAAGAGATGACAAGAATCTCCTTGTCACCGATCTCATCCTGATTGAGGGGATCATCCATGGAGGCGTCTCCGGTCATATAATTCTCTTCCTCTTCCTCCATCTCCGCTTCCGTACTCTCCTGTGCTTCCAGAGACTCCGTCTCGGCGGCAAATGCCGATCCGGAAAGCATCAGGGCCGATACAGCGGCCGCAGCCATCATCTTTTTCCAGCTTGAATTTTTCATCTTTTTCCTCCTCCCGCCGGGCAGTCAGGAATATACGCCGGTAAAATCCCCTGCTCAGCTCCTGTGAATGTTTAATGGTCTACTCCAGCTGAAAACCGTACCGTATGCGGAGGACTGCAAGGAGCAGGTTAAAACAGCTTCTCTTCGGACTGACAACCACAGCATGCGCAGACGAATGCAGGCCTCATATTGCCTGTCTTTGCGGCTTTGGCAGCCAAATCCGGGTTCAACAGAAAAAACCGCTGCCCCAAGGCAACGGTTCCCCACAGTTTTGTCTCAATCTGCCCGTACAACCAGTTACTCGTGGTCCGGGCTCCCGGATCAGGCCGGCGGCAGATACGAAAGCCCTGTACACCGGCAGGCAGGTCTCCTGGCTCACGGTAATCCCGTCCGCGCGCCTTCCCGGTTTCCCAGTGACATATGCGCAGACCAAGCCGTATACAGTGACGAGTTCGCACAGGCCTTTCACCTGTTTCCCTATTATCCGCAGCCTATGCAGCGGCACCTGCCGGTTTGTTTTCAGTTGGAATACCCTAACCTTACCACAAAGCAGATGCCCGTGCAAGCCGTGCCGTCACTCTTCCGGATCCGGCAGAAAGCCGGCGGCTTTCTGAGGTTTCCAGCTGCAGGCCCCGATGCCGTAGGATGTGGTATCCTGAAAATGCCACCATTCGGAAGCGATTCCTTTCAGGCCGGCCTTCGCGGCCATCCGGTCGAGCGCTTTCGCAGCCGCCGTCATCCCGGATGCATAGACGGATGATCCGGGCGATTGATATTTCGCAGCCCGCCAGGAAAGCTCATCCAGTTCGCTGGGCATATCCGGCTGCTCCCCATCGGGTCCAAGAAGCGTACAGTCTATGGCAATCAGGCGGTTGTGTGCCGAGATTCCGGAAGAGAGAAACCAGCCCTGGTTCCAGCCGTTTGCCGAAAAACCGTCCCGCACCCTCTGGCTCACCGCAGCAAGGGCGGAAGATGCGTTATAGATCTTTACCGTGACAGAATAGGGCCTGTAGGCATCCCAGATCATCAGCTGGTATCCCTCCTCCTGCGCATAAGCGGCGAGGGCGGCGATCTTATGGGCAAAGCCGATGCTGACCGGCACCACGAATTCTTTTCTGTCAAGCCTGGGATTATACCATTTCCCCGTCTTCCTGTTTCCCCAGCTGTAGAGCTTCCGGCCGGTCACTCCGGGAATCGGAACCCCGCTGGCCTTCATCACGGCCCCGTAATTGTAATTCATATCATAGACAATATCGGGCAGGACATCCGGCAGATTCACCGCCAGCTGGTTTCTGCTGATCCAGCCCGTCTCGTCCTGACAGGATACCTTTACTCTGGAGCCGCTCTCCTGCAGGGCAACCATGGCCGTTCCCGCCTTCAGGTTTTTTCCGTTCAGGCTGACCGTCTGAACCGGATATACGGCGGCTCCCCGGATCGGAAGGGTAAACTGTGTCTCCGCGGCTGCGGCCCTCCGGCTGATCCCTGCCGGAAACAACAGCAGGGCCAGAAGAAGAAACAGTCCGGTGCAGCAGAAACAGCTTCTGCGCTTTCTGTTCATCTTTCTCCCCCTCATTTCGGATAAATGCAGACCCAGGTCTTATCGGTCGTACTCTGCATGATCCGGATCATATTTTCCTCTGAGACCGCGATGCAGCCCATCGTATAGGAACGCGGACCCATGCAGTGCAGGAAAATACCGGATCCCTTTTTATAGATATTCTGCGGATTGTAGCCGATATTCAAAGCATAATTATACTGGGGACTGGCTTCAATCAGATGTTCACCGGCGAGCGGCGTGTCGGAATGCACCAGAGTATTGTAGCTGTCATACTCTCCTGACCAGTAGCAGCGCTCATCGATCACAGTATAGTTAAGACTCTCAAGACCCGGATTCTCCTTGATGCCGAACCCCTCGGTGATATGGTAGACCCCTGTCGGCGTCTTTATATCCCCTTCCTGCTCCTTGTCAAGGCCGTTCAGACCGCAGAATCCCTTGCAGGCAAGGACTTTTCTCCATTTCAGGGAATCCTCCCCGGCGACCTTCTCATACATGATTACCTTGACCCGGCTGCCGCCCAGATATTTGACGAAAATCAGCCTGTCCGCGTTCTCATCCGTCCGGTATCTGTTTTTCAGATCAGACCAGCCGGAAAATACAGGCTGCTGCAGTTCAGATGCGATAGCATGCCTCCCCGGAACCAGCAGCATCAGGACCAGAAAAACCTGAATCCATTTTTTCGAACTTTGCTTTTTCAGTACTCTTTCCATCTCGTTCTTTTCCCCCTTATTCCCTTTTTCCAGTACTCCTGGCAGCTGTATCTTCAGCTTCTCCTCTCCGCTCCGGCCATATACAGAAGAGCGTTGCATATACAGGCGGCGATATTGCTGCCGCCTTTCCGCCCCAAAGCCGCGATGCAGGGAACATCCAGACTGAGAATCTCCTCCTTTGCCTGAACAACATTCACGAAGCCGACCGGCACCGCGATGATCAGGGCAGGTTTCAGCCGCCCATCCCGGATCTGCTCCGCCAGGCGCAGCAGCGCGGTAGGCGCATTTCCAACCGCGTAGATGCAGGAATCCCCGGCGGAAGCCCCGACAGTCCGCAGCGCCTTGTCCATACTGACAGCCGCCCTGGTTGTCTCTTTCGCCTTCGCCTCGTACGCCACATCCTCATCCGACATGAAACAGAGGGTCCTGCCGCCCAGTTTCTCCAGGCTCTTTTTATTGATGCCCGCCTGGGCCATATGCGTATCCGTGATGATGACCGCCCCCCTTCTCAGGGTCTCCACCGCCTTCGGAATCACATCTTCTGTAAACACCAGATTCTTCGCGTAGTCAAAATCCGCCGAGGTATGAATGCAGCGCATCACCACCGGAGCCGTCTCCTGAGGAATCGCGATCCCCATCCGCTCAAGCTCCCCGCCTATGATCTCAAAGCTTCTTTTCTCAATCTCCGAAGGCTTTATCCATTCCGCTTCCGATTTCATCCGCATCTTTCCTCACACGATTTCCTGCTCTTCTGGTCTGCCGTACCCCTCATCCGGCCCCCGTACATTCACTGCATTCCTTATCTGATTTCCGTCCATGCTTATCTGCCGTAACTTCATCCGGCCCCCGTACATCCGCAGCACAGCTCACCCGATTCCCGTCCATAATATCTCATAGATCCGCTCCATATCAAGACTTCCCCGCAGTCCCTCCGCCAGTTTCCGGTACTGCTCTTCCTTGTAGGCTCTGTAATCGACCGTTCCTGCATCTGACGGCCGGATCCCGCGTTTTTCACAGAGGGCTGATATGAGCGACTCCCGGGCCTCAGCCAGGTCAAACAGTCCGTGAATATAACTGCCGCCGACGTCTCCGCATACGCAGCCTCCGCTCTGGATCCTGTCCGGCTCATCCCGGCAGCTCCCGCTCATCCTGACAAGACTGCTTCCTCCCAGCCGCTCTGTCTTTCCCATATGGATCTCGTACCCCTCGAAGGCCTTTCCCCCCAGGCTATGGAAGATGCCCTCCGCTCTATCAAAAGTTCCCTGAACCCTGCTCCTTGTTTTCTCCCCGCTGAAGACAGTCACAAGCGGAAGAAGACCGATTCCGCGCATCTTTCCGCCGCTCTCCACGCCCAGCGGATCCTCCAGGAGCTGTCCAAGCATCTGGTAGCCTCCGCACACGCCGAACACCGCGCTTCCCGCCGCATGGGCCCTGAGCAGGGCGGCCTCCATGCCGCTCTCCCGCAGCCATCTCAGGTCGCCCATGGTATTCTTGCTCCCGGGAAGGAATATAAGATCCGGAACGCCCAGCCTGGCCGCCCGGTCTACATAGCGCACGGACACGCCCTCCATATACTCAAAGGGATTGAAGTCCGTGAAATTCGAGATCCTTGGAAGGCGGATCACCGCAAGGTCAAGCTTGCCCGGTGCGTGCGGTACGGAAGGCGCAAGGCGCTCGCTCAGACTGTCCTCGTCCTCCAGATCCACGTTCAGATACGGCGTGACTCCGACAACCGGGATCCCTGTCAGCTTTTCCAGCATCTCGACTCCGGGATCCAGGATCGTTCTGTCTCCCCGGAACTTGTTGATGATAAGGCCCTTCAGCAGCTTCCGCTCCTCTTCTTCCAGAAGCGCGGCGGTGCCGTAAAGCTGCGCGAAGACGCCCCCGCGGTCGATATCCCCCGCCAGCAGGACCGGCGCTTTCGCAAGCCTGGCCATCCCCATATTGACAATATCATCTTTTTTCAGGTTGATCTCCGCGGGACTCCCTGCCCCTTCCAGCACGATAATGTCATATTCCTCATCGAGGGAGCGGTAGGCTTCCATAATATCGGGGATCAGTTTTTTCTTGAAGGAAAAATAGTCCCGTGCGGAATAATTGCCCAGCACTTCCCCATTCACTATCACCTGGCTCCCGGTATCGTTCGTCGGCTTGAGCAGGATGGGATTCATCCGGACTGAAGGCGCGATTCCGCAGGCCTCCG
>DGHP01000019.1 GCA_002392705.1 Lachnospiraceae bacterium UBA3845
GGCCGTGAATAGTAAAAGGCCCCGCCGCTGATCTTATATCAGCCGGCAGGACCTGTAAGCCTGTTTCAATATGGTTTCAGTTCTTAAACAGAATCAGACATTGTGGATGCCGCGGTTTTCGTCGCCTGCTTCATTCACGCCGAACTCATAGTCGTTGCCCGGAAGGACCGCATTGAGTACGATGCCTGCGATCGCCGCGATGGCAAGCGCGGTCAGGGTGATGGAAGCCCCTCCGACATGGAAGGTAATTCCATCTGTAAAGCCGAGTCCGCATACGAAGATGACGGCCGCAATAATCAGATTGCGGGACTTGGTCAGGTCAACCTTATTTTCAACGATATTGCGCACGCCGATCGCGGAGATCATACCGTAAAGCATGAAGGATACTCCGCCGATGATGGAACTGGGCATGGTTCCGATCAGGTCGGAAAGCTTCGGGATGAAGCTGACGATGATCGCATAGAATGCGGCAAGACGGATCACACGGGGGTCATAGACCTTGGAAAGTTCCAGAACGCCGGTATTCTCACCGTAGGTCGTGTTTGCCGGGCCTCCGATAAAGCCCGCAAGAGAAGTCGCGAGTCCGTCGCCCAGCAGTGTTCTGTGAAGTCCCGGATCAGCCAGGAAGTTATTCCCGGTCGTCGCGGATATGGCTGAGATATCGCCGACATGTTCCATCATGGTCGCGACAGCGATCGGCGCCATAACCAGGATCGACGTAAGATCAAACTTTGCCAGCTGGAAATGAGGAACACCGATCCAGGCGGCCGACGCCAGCTGGGAGAAATCAAGAATCGCCGAGCCGTCCGGGTTGGTCATGCCTGCCGCGTTCATGATCAGCGCAGCCGCGTAGGCGATCACAACACCCATCAGAATGGGGATAATCCGGAACATTCCCTTGCCCCAGATATTGAAAACAATGATAACCACAAGAGCAATCAGCGCCAGAAACCAGTTGGTCTTCGCATTGTTGATCGCAGAGCCGGCCAGGGAAAGACCGATGCAGATGATAACCGGTCCGGTCACAACAGGAGGAAGGAAATGCATGACCTTCTTCACTCCCACCGCGCGGATGATCACGGCCAGCAGCAGATACAGAAGACCCGCGATCACGATACCGCCGCAGGCATAGGCTGCCTTGTCATTGACGCTCATATTCTCGTATATCCCGGACTTCAGATTCGCGACTGTGGCAAAGCCGCCCAGGAATGCGAAAGAGGAACCCAAAAATGCCGGAACCTTAAATTTTGCGCATACATGAAACAGCAGCGTACCGACGCCCGCGCAGAACAGGGTCACGGCTACCGTAAGTCCGGCAGACGGCGCTTCGCCGCATGCGTCCCTGAAGTAACTCGCAACCAGAATCGGAACAAGAATCGTAGCCCCGAACATGGCAAACATGTGCTGCAGTCCCAGAATCAGCATTTTCGGGATGCCCAGCTGTCTGGCGTCCCGAATCGCCCCGTCAGATTCTCTCATACTCTCTCCTCCTGTGATGGCGGCCTGTGCCCGGTTCATCTCCCGCTTCCGCAGGCCTTCATTTCCGGCTCAGCCGGACCTGCCCGGCTGCAGCCCTGTTATGCATGAAAAGAGGCAGGTAACCAGTCCCTGCCCATGGTTTTTACACCAGAGGCAGTGTCATATCCCCTCTGCATGTAGGTTCACGTTATTGTATTCTCAGTCCCTGTCTGTGTCAACCGGCAAATTGTACAAATAGTATGAACTCTTTAGACAATTTCTGCCCGCTGACAGCCCGGCTGAAAGCCGGAAGCACTGTTAATATCCGTGCTGCCCTGAAAACCTGTTTTTCCGGATCGCACAGCAGCTGCTCACACAGCAGTGTTTCCCTCCGGATCATCCGCAAGTTCGCGGCAGATAAAGATACTTCCTGTGAGTTCAGGCTTCCATCGCCAGGCTCACAGGAAGTTCTGTTCAGATATCTGCTGACAGTCAGGATTCCGCTTCCGTTTCGGCCTCAGACTCACTTTCCGTCTCAATAATCTCGTGGATATGTGCTTCCTTTTCCAGGAAATCGAGCGTCTTGTCCATCAGAAGGCTGATCCTGAGCGTAGGCTCATCGAATGCCGCCTTGAGGGCGTCCGCCGAATCATAGCCGTATTTCACGGCATACAGAGCGCAGCCGTCCTCATATTCCTGATCGGACACCGTCAGATTCTCTTTCTCGGCTATGGCCTTGAGAAGAATCTCCTGATGAAGGGTCTGTTTTGCCGCTTCATCCGTCTCCCTGAGAAAGGTTTCCTCATCCATATTCAGATAGGAAGAAAGAAACTGTCCGAAATCCAGGCCGTACATATCCGCGTACTGCCTGTAGCTTTCTTCCAGGCTGCCGGTGACATATTCCAGAAGCGCCGCGGGGTACTCCTTTATCGGATACAGGTTGAACAGCCTGGTCATAATGGCAGTGTCCACCTCTGTCCAGTACGCGGTCTGCGCCTCTTCGGAAGAATCCGCTGCGGGATAGAGACTGATCTCAATCCCTTTGTAGGCCTCGCCGCTGATCTCAACACAGTCGAGCGCCCTGTATTCCGGTCGGATTCCCGCAGCCAGGGCTTCTGAAACTTCTTCTTTCAGGGCATCCTGTTCCGTCTCTTCCCCGGTTTCGGGCGGCAGTTCCTCCTGCCCGGCCGTCCCGGGCTGAGCGGCCGCTGTCTCAGCGGCAGACGCCGGTCCGCATGGGGGACAGGCCGCCAGCAGGCAAGCGAGCAGACACGCAAATAATCTTACTTTTTTCATAACAGTACCTTATTCAGCCTCGGTATCATCAATAAAAGCAACTTCCTCTTCCGCGCCGTCCTCTGTCTCATCCGATAAAGCGTCCGCCTCATCCTCTGTCTCATCGAAGGTCAGATCAAACTCGAATTCTTCTTCCGTCTCCTCGACCTCTTTGACATCGGTCACCGTAAGCAGCCAGTCAAGCACCTTGGTGTCCAGCTGCCCGTTGCGGACAAGGGTCATATCGCTCATCGCCTTCAGCTCTTCGGCGGAGATTCCGTACTGCTCCGCGTATTCGGCGATTATTTCGTCCAGTTCAGCATCTGTAATGCTGATGCCGTTCTTCTCGGCGATCGTTCCCAGGATCATGTCCTGCGTAAGCAGGGACTTCGCGTACTCGGTGAAATAGCCGGTGATGTAATCCACATCCACTCCGTAATTCGAAGACAGGTATTCCTCCAGCTCCATCCCGTACATCTTGGCTTCCGAGCGGAACTGCTGAAGATTGCTTTTCACATAGTAATCGATGTACTCCTGCGGATAGCCGTCCGGCTTGTACATCTGAACCAACTGGTTCATCAGAGCCGTATACTTCTCCGTCTTTGCTTCCATATCATAGTTTTCCTGTAACATGGCCCTTACGGATTCTTCATACTCGGCCAGCGTTTTGAATTTGCCTTCGGAAACCTTCCCGGCAATCTCATCGGTCAGCTCCGGAAGCTTCTTTACGGCGTTGATGGTGACGGTAAAGATCACCTCCGCGCCTGCCAGATCCTCATTCCAGTAATCTTCGGGGAAACTGAGCGGAAGCTCAACGGTATCGCCGATCTCCTGTCCGATCAGGCCTTCCTCAAAACCGTCGATGAAGGAGCCGGATCCGATCTCCAGATCGTAATTGTCCGCCGTGCCGCCGTCAAAGGCTTCTCCGTCCTTTGTTCCCACATAGTCGATGTTGACCAGGTCGCCATCTTCCACGACGCCCTCGGTGGTCTCCTCATACAGATCCGCCGCCTCAACCTCACTGATCATATAAGACAGGACCTCTTCTTCGGATACCTGTACAGGCGGGGCCACTTCGATCGTAAGGTCCTTATAGTCCTCATCATTGATCTCCATATAGTCCCCGATATCATATACCGGAGCAAGAAGCGGTTCTTCCTCCGTCTCTGCTTCCGTCTCATCATAGACCGCGCCTTCTTCGGTTTCATCATAAAAAACATCCGCCTCGGTCTCTGCCGCCGCAGCCGGAGCCGCACAGACTGCTGCCGTGCAGCATGCAAGCAGCGCCATCATTGTAAGTTTTTTCATAAATGTCAAAATCCCTTTCTTTCACAGATGTACAGATCAGAATTCCTCTGACCGGCAGTACGCAGCTCTGTATCAGAGCCAGTCTTTCTGGAGCCGGGAATAGTATAACACAATTCTTGCCTTTTTACACAAATGATGATAGAATTCCCTAAGTGCATTGCGGCAGAGCGTGAAAGTGCGCCGCGGCATCAATTGTCTGTCCAGGAGGGTCCTTATGTCAACTGTTACTATAGTATTGCTGGTCATTTTAGCCGTACTGATCGTGGCGCTCGTCGTCCTTTATTTCTGGGGAAAGCGCCTGCAGAAGCGTCAGGCAGAGTCAGAAGCGCAGATGGAGGCGACGAAACAGACTGTTTCGATGCTGGTCATAGATAAAAAGATGCTGCGGATGAAGGATTCGGGTCTGCCCCAGATCGTCATCGACCAGACGCCGAAGCTGATGCGCCGCTCAAAGATGCCGATCGTGAAAGCCCGTGTGCAGGGCAGAATCATGACCCTGGTTGCCGATCAGAAGATTTATCCGCTGATTCCGGTTAAAAAGGAAGTCAAGGCTGTCATCTCCGGTATCTATATCATGGATGTCAAAGCCATCCGCGGACAGCTTGAAAAACCGCCCGTGAAGAAAAAATGGTATGAAAAGTTCAGCTTCAAAAAAGATAAGGAAGCCTGATAAAGCAGGA
>DGHP01000053.1:0-2370 GCA_002392705.1 Lachnospiraceae bacterium UBA3845
TCCTTGGAAGAAAGGCCGTAGCGGCCGCCGACGATGGTGAGGTCGGCACGCCCGCGCAGAGCTGTACATACATCCTGATAGAGCGGCTCCCCGGCGCTTCCCATCTCCTTGGTGCGGTCGAGCACCGCGATGGATCTGCAGCTTGCCGGAATCGCCTTCAGGAAGCGGCTGACATCGAAGGGGCGGTAGAGGTGAACCTGCAGGAAACCGACCTTCTCCCCGCGCGCGTTGAGATAGTCCACAGTCTCTTTGACGCAGCCGGATACCGAACCCATGGCGATGATGACGCGGTCCGCGTCCGGAGCGCCGTAATAGTTGAAGATATGGTATTCCCGTCCGGTCAGCTCGCTGATGCGGGCCATGTAGCCCTCCACGATATCCGGGAGCGCCGCATAGTCGCTGTTGCTGGCCTCGCGGATCTGGAAGAAAATGTCAGGGTTCTGGACGGTCGCGCGGATCATCGGATGCTCCGGATTCAGGGCATGGGCGCGGAAAGCGTCCAGTGCATCATAATCCAGAAGCGAACGCAGATCCTCATAATCGATCTGTTCGACCTTGTCGATCTCGTGGGAGGTCCGGAAGCCGTCGAAGAAATGAAGGAAGGGAACAAGCCCCTTGACAGCGGACAGATGCGCCACGCCCGCCAGGTCCATGACCTCCTGGACGTCGCCGCTCGAAAGCAGGGCAAAGCCGGTGCTGCGGCAGTTCATAACGTCGGAATGGTCCCCGAAAATGGACAGCGCATGGGCGCCCACCGTACGGCTGGCGACATGGAGCACGCCCGGAAGACGTTCTCCCGCAATCCGGTGCATGGTGGGAATCATCAGCATCAGGCCCTGGGAAGAGGTGAAGCTGGTCGAAAGAGCTCCGGTCTCAAGGGCGCCGTGAACGGCGGAGATGGCTCCGGCTTCCGACTGCATCTCCACAAGATGCACGGTCTGACCGAACAGGTTTTTCTTTCCCTTCGCAGACCACACGTCTGTCTTTCCCGCCATGGGAGAAGAAGGCGTGATCGGATAGATGGCCGCTATCTCGGTGAATGCATAGGCGACGTAGGCTGCTGCCTCATTGCCGTCCACGGTCACATAGTGTTTCATTTTTTCAGACATGACTTGCGTCCTCCTGACAGATCATTTACAGGCAGCGCGCCTGCTCCTGGCGCTCTGCCGATGTTTCCAAAAAATATGTCATTTCAGTTTCTCTGTGAAATGCGGCTCTGTCCCCCATCATACCACAGAAATCAGCAGGCAGCGACATTGCGGAACTTCACGGCAATCTCACCCCATCATAGCATAAGTTCAGCTTTCGGGCAGGGAAATATGATAAAGCTCAGCGCAGCTGCGCCAGCTGATATTTTCCCGCTCCTCCCCGCTCAGATCCAGTTTTCCGAAAAAGTCCAGGTCCGGCTTCCGGGTCCACATGGGATAGTCGCTCCCGAACATGACCCGCTCCGAACCGTAGGCCCGGATGATCTCAAGGGCCCTCTTCTCATCCATCCAGGGGAAGGAGGAGGAAGTATCCACCCGGATATTCGGAAAATCCGGAAGCAGGCTCTGTGCCCGGTCCCAGACGCTCCATCCGCCCAGATGGGCACCGATAAAGGTCAGGTCCGGAAATGCCTTCAGGACATTCACGATCCGCTCCGGATTGGAATAATCATATCGGTAATCTCCCGTATGGACAAGGACCGGAAGCCCGTACTCCTCGCAGAGCGCATAGATGCGGAAGGCTTTCAGGCTGTCCGCCTCAAAGCGCTGGAAGTCCGGATGGATTTTGACCCCTTTCAGGCCCAGCGCCATGAGCTCTTCAAAATCCTGCCTCAGCTGCCCCGAATCCGGATGAATGGCTCCCAGGCCTGTAAATGCGCCATCTGCCTGTCTGACGGATTCCGATATAAAACGGTTGATGCCCGGAACCTGCTCCGGCTTCGTCGCCACGGAATGGACGATGAAATGGGATATCCCTTCCGCCCTCCCGCAGGCAAGCAGGGTTTCAGCCGTGCCGTCGCAGGGGCAGCCGGGCAGGCCGCCGTAGAAATGATCTACCGCCTCGATCGCCTTGTGCGCGATCTTTTCAGGATAGATGTGACAATGGCTGTCGATTATTCTGTTCATAAAAAATCATATTCCCGTCAGGCCGTCTCGATGCCGGCGGCCTTCTCGAGGCCCAGCTTCTTGACCGCTTCCTCGCGCATCTTGTATTTCTGGATCTTGCCGGCGTCGTTCATCGGGAAACCGTCGACAAATTCAATGTACTTGGGGACCTTGTGCTTTGCCATATGGTCCAGGACGAATTTCTTCATCTCCTCGACAGTCATGGTCTCGCCCTCCTTGAGGATGATGCAGGCCATGATCTCCTCGCCCATCGCCT
>DGHP01000053.1:2511-3139 GCA_002392705.1 Lachnospiraceae bacterium UBA3845
CCGCGGATGATCATATCCTTCAGACGGCCGGTGATGCGGTAATTGCCCTCCGGCGTCTTACATGCAAGGTCGCCCGTGTGCAGCCAGCCGTCTTTGTCGATGGCGGAAGCGGTTGCCTTGGGCATCTTGTAATAGCCCTTCATAATATTGTAGCCGCGGGCCACAAACTCTCCGATCACGCCGTCCGGGCAGTCCTCGCCGGTCTCCGGATCCACGATCTTGCACTCCACCTCAGGAAATGCGCTTCCGACGGTGGTGACCCTCACCTCCAGGGAGTCGGTCGTGCGGCTCATGGTGCAGCCCGGAGAAGCCTCGGTCTGGCCGTAGACGATGACAATCTCGGGCATATGCATCTTCTCCACCACGTCCCGCATGACAGAGATCGGGCAGGGGCTTCCCGCCATGATGCCGGTCCGCATATGACTGAAATCCGTCTTCGGGAAGTCCGGATGGGAAAGCATGGCGATGAACATGGTCGGCACGCCATGGAAAGCGGTGATATGTTCATTGTTGATGCAGGAAAGAGACGACTTCGGTGAAAAATAGGGAATCGGCAGGATCGTTCCGCCGTGGGTCATGGTGGCCGTCATGGCCAGCACCATACCGAAGCAGTGGAACATGGGCACCT
>DGHP01000053.1:3276-7978 GCA_002392705.1 Lachnospiraceae bacterium UBA3845
AGCATGACGCCCTTGGGGAATCCGGTCGTCCCGGAGGTATACTGCATGTTGCAGACGTCATTGACATCGACCGCGGCCGCCATCCTGCGGATTTCCTCCATGGGCGTGCGGGACGCGTACTCCAGCGACTCCTCCCAGGTCAGGGCTCCGTTCATTCGGAAGCCCACCGTAATCACGTTGCGCAGGAAGGGCAGACGGCGGCAGTGCAGCGGGGCGCCGGGCTTATTTCCCTCAAGCTCCGGGCAGAGCTCATTGATAATCTGCCTGTAATTCGAATCGCGGTAGCCCTCTATCATCACCAGGGTATGGGTGTCGGACTGGCGCAGCAGATACTCCGCCTCATGGATCTTGTAGGCGGTATTCATGGTCACAAGCACCGCGCCGATCTTGGTCGCGGCCCAGAAGGTAAGGAACCACTGGGGAACATTGGTCGCCCAGATCGTCACCTTGGATCCGGCTTTTACGCCAAGTGACACCAGTGTGCGGGCAAATTCGTCCACGTCGTCCCTGAACTGGCTGTAGGTCCTGGTATAATCCAGGGTTGTGTACTTGATCGCCAGCTGGTCCGGGAACTCCTCCACCATCGTGTCGAGCACCTGCGGGAAGGTCTTGTCGATCAGGGCGCCCTGTTTCCATACATAGCGGCCCCTGCCCCGCTTGCTCCGGTAAAGATGCCGGCCGACCCGCTTAATGTTGCCATAGGGGCGCATCATGTTCTCATAATGGGTCAGGATGATCTCGATGTCCTCCAGCCCTTCGATCCAGGCCGGATCCCAGACAAGAGAGACAAAGCCGTCGTAATTGACCGACCGCAGGGCGTTCGCAAGATCCCCGATGGGCAGCATGCCCTCCCCGGTCAGTTCCGGCCTGACGGTCCCGTCTTCCTTCTTATAATCGTGGATATGCACATGGCGCACATATGCTCCGAGGTTCGTGATCGTCTTCTCGGCGTCCTCCATGCCCTCGACGGTGGTCGCGTACATATCCCAGAGGGCGGCCAGGCTGTCGTCGGAGAAATGGTTGAGCAGATCCCTGAGAAGCGCTGTGTCCGCATATGGCCCGGTGGTCTCCACCACCACGGTAACCGGCTTTCCGCTTACGGCATCCAGAACCGTCTGGAGAATGGAGACGTTCTTTTCCGTATCCGCTGACCGGGTATGGATGCCCAGGCAGCTGATTCCCAGATTCACGGCGACCTCAAGGCATTCGCTGAATTCCCTGAAAAATCCCTCTTCCGTAAAATCGCATACGGTACTGATGCAGGGAAGCGCCAGCCCCTGGCCGATCAGCTTCCGGCGGACGGAAGCCGCCCGCTCCGGATTGGCCGGGCCCGCTTTTCCCTGAAAGACAGGTCCCTGAATATCATAAAGTTCGATGCCGTTCATGCGCGTGCTGACGGCTGCGCTGCAGAACTCCTCCCAGCTGAAGGGTCCCCAGTTCTGTATGGAGAATGACAGTTTCAAAGCAGATTCCTCCTTGTCTTTCCCATCTGTGCCCGCTGCCCGGAAAAGCTGCCATATGCCAGCTTCTCCGCCTTATGTCCCGCTGCTCTCTGCCGTCTGTCTGAGCAGATAAAAGCGCCGGCGGTACAGCTGCCTGCCGGCAGCTTCTGCGCGGGAATGCCTTCCGTCCCGGAGATGATTCCGGAATCCGGCCTTTTATGCCTCCTCGTACACGATCTTGTTGAGGGCGCTCAGATAAGCCCGGATCGAAGCCCCGATGATATCGGTCGAGATCCCGTTGCCCGAATAGACACGGCCGCCGGAGCGCAGCTTGACCAGAGCGCTTCCCATGGCGTCGCGTCCCTCTGTCACCGTCTGGATCTGGAAATCATCCAGTTCATAGTGGTGGCCGATGATCTGCTCGATCGCCTGGAAAGCAGCGTCGATCGGTCCGTCCCCGATGCCCACGCCGCGCAGTTCCTCTCCGTCCTTTTCCAGGAGGATATTGGCGGTCGCCGTAATGACATTTCCGCTGTTAATGACATAAGTGCGGAGCCTGTAGGTGGAAGGCACCTGCATGGCGGCGCTCGCGATGATCGCGTCGAGCTCCTTGGTTCCCACGAAATGCTTCTTCTCCGCCACTCTCAGGAAAGACTCATACACCTTCGCGTTGTCTTCCTCGCTCAGGTCATAGCCCATCTGATGGATCACGCCGACCACTTCGCTGATCGGGTCGCTGCTGTCCAGGCAGACATTGGAGATATCCTCCAGCCCCACATTCGAGAAGCGGGAAGTCTCTTCCTCCTCCGGCTGCAGGATGCGGGCCAGCTGGCCCACCGCGCGGTGCAGCTCCGTCACGCGGACCTGGGTCGTGATGTCAAGCTCATTTCCCTTCACCTGTACAAAGCCTGCCAGCTCTTCCATCGTGGGATAGCCGACGTCGATGGCAGTACACTTTACACCTGCCGCGCCTTCCCGGACCGCCGCGGCGGCGCAGGCCACCGCCATGCTGATGGTGTCATTGATCTCCACATAGAATTCCATCTCATTCAGAGCCGGAACCTTTTCCTTCACAGCCGCGATAAAGGCGCCGAACTGATCCGGAAGCATGATGCCCGCCGTATCGCAGAGCGTGATCTTGTCCGCGCCTGCGTCAATCGCCGTCTGAACCGCCTGGCAGAGGAAATCCGTCTCCGCCCTGGTCGCGTCGACTGCTGAGAACTCGACATGCTCGCTGTAGAAACGCGCCTTCCTGACCTGTTCGCTGATCAGTTCCAGCATGGCAGGCGCTTTCTTGTGGCAGGCATACTCCATCTGGACGGTCGATACCGGAGCCAGGATATTGAGCTTGGGCTTCTTTGCCGGACGCACGCTCTCCCAGGTCTCCTCGATATTCCCGGCAGCGATGTCGACAGCGGCTGAAATCCTCGTGGCTGTCATGGACGCGATGGTCCGGTTCGCCAGCTGATCCGCCCTGCTCCCGGAGATCGGAGCCAGCTCGATCGTATCGGCCCTGAGACGGTCAAGGCTCCTTGCGATCTCCAGCTTTTCCTTGAAGGAAAGCTCTCTGCCGCGATGAGCGGCCGCCTGCCGCAATGTCATGTCGATGAATTTCAGTGTTCTCATGCTTTTGTTTCCTTTCTGCAGATTAGGGGAACTCTTATTCCCCGGAAATAAATCTTTTCCTGTGTCAGTGTCCTTCCCTGTGACAGGAATCTCTTCCTCTGTCAGTGATCCCTTCCCCTGTGGCAGGAATCTCTCTGTGACAGGCTCTCCCTGCAACAGTGACTCCTTCCCTGTGACCTGTCCGCCTGCGGGACGGCGAAAAAAATCCCGGAGGCTCATCACTGAACCTCCGGGACGACAAGATACTGAGTCTGATCGCGGTACCACCCGGATTGCTGCCTTCGCAGCCGCTTAGCTGTACTCAAAAAAGTACATGACCATGATAACGGGGTCTGCCGGACTTCCTTACACAGCCGCTGACAGCCCGGGATCAGAACCGGTTCCGTCTGAAATCAGAACCGTACGCATCCCGGATAACCGGCCTTCCGGAAATCTGCTCAGGCATGAGACTGCTCCCTGCACTCACACCGGCTCACACCAGCCGCCGGCTCTCTGAAGTGGTGGATAGTTCGCATAGTGCCTTCATCGCATTTGAATATTTCGCTGAAGACCAATTTAATCGAAATAAAAAGCTTTGTCAACCCTGAATTCCTGATAAATAAAACACAAAGTCAGGATTCCCGAAAATACTTGCGTTCCGCCCCGGCGTCTTCAGATGCTCTTTTTCAGTGTCAGGATGTTCTGCCCGTCCTTATATTCATATTTCACGCTGTCCATCGTTTTTTTGGTCATGAATATACCCAGGCCTCCGATCCTCCGATCCTCGGCCGAGAGCGTAATGTCAGGATCTCTCCTCTTCAGCGGATCAAAAGGAATACCGTTGTCCATGAAGGTGATGCTCACAGTGACCGGAGCTCCGGAAAATTCGACGCGCACAGTCGCATTTCCCCGGTCCGGCGCGTAGGCGTAGTTGGCGATATTCACGAAGATCTCCTCCACCGCCACGCAGATCTGCAGCTTCTCCTTCAGGGAAATGCCGGTGCGTTTCAGATGTTTTTCAACGAACTCCACAACCAGCGGAAGATTCTTCAGAACCGCCTCCACCACCATCTCATTGCCTTCAGGCAGCCTAGTCTCAATCATCCTCTTTACCTCAGCCATCTTTTCTCATATTCCTGCTAAGCATCGGCATGAGGCCGGCAGGTTACTCAACCGTAAGGATATCGGAGAAGCCGGTAACCTCAAAGATCTCCATGATCGTCTCATTCACATGAATCACCTTCATGCTGCCCTGGTTGTTCATCGTCTTCTGAGCGGAAAGCAGCACACGCAGACCGGCTGAAGAGATATACTCCAGTTTCTCAAAATCCATGATCAGTTCCGTCACGCCGTCAAGAGAGGACTTCAGCTCGACCTCAAGGACGGGAGATGTCGTGGTATCCAGTCTTCCTTCCAGAGCAATGACAAGTTTTCCGTTCTCTGCCTGCTTATTGATGTTCAGCATGTTCTACCTCCTAAAATTAGCCCGTTCGCTTTTCTTTATCCGCCGGACCGCTTTCCGGTCTTATCTCCTGAAATAAAATCCGCGGTCAGTTTTTCCAATGTAAAAACCGTCTGTCATTAAAGCACCTTAACACAGATGGAAGCAAATTTCAACATCTTCAGCCATGGAAACAGGTTCTGATTTCAAATAA
>DGHP01000053.1:8032-11418 GCA_002392705.1 Lachnospiraceae bacterium UBA3845
GCCTGCGAAGCAGGAACTCCACACACAGCCTCCGACAGGAGCATCGAAGATGCGGCATACATGCGCAGCACGGATGGTCTGCTCTGTACGCTGTTCCACTATGCAGCAAAGCTGCCAAGTGGAATATGCGGGCGGTCTGATGTGTGGAGGGCCGTGAATAGTAACGATTCAGAATCTTCCCATCAGCTTTCTGCACTTCATTAAAACCCTGCGGTGCCGCTCACTGACTGCCTTCGCGTTGATGCCGAGCACCGCCCCGACCTCCTCGTTCTTCATCTTCTGAAAATAGATCATACTGATGAGTTCTCTCTCAGTGTCCGACAGCTTGGTCAGAAGTTCATAGACCTCCCGCTGGTCCTCCTGCTGGAAGATCTCGTACTCGTCCTCATAGGAAGGTTCGATCACATTCTCCTCATCATCCAGCGAAACATGGTTCCGCAGACTGCCCTTGCGGTACTCGTCGATCAGGGCATTCCGCGCGATATTGGTCAGCCAGGTCTTCACGGATGCCCGCGTGGGATCAAAGGAATCATAATGGGTCATCGCCTTGATAAAAATATCGCTGACGAGGTCTTCCGCGCGTTCCCTGTGCAGAATCTGACCGTATATAAAGTTGTAGATATTTGAAAAAAACTTCTCGTAAACTGCTTCAAAGGGTTCTTTTTCCGTATTCATCCCCATAACTGTGTTCTCCCGTGTTCCTTCTCTGCTGCTGATGATTTCTGATTATACAACATATCCGGCAAGATCGCCAGTGTTCAGATGTTCGCGTCAGCAGTCCGGGCAGAAAAAAATCTCCCTGACGGGACTTCCGGCGGAAACATATCTGATGGAAAAGTAAAAGGCAGGTGAAAAACAGGAAAAAACAGGCGGAAAAAAGATGGAAAAAAGTTCTCCGTCAAGCGTGGATTATCTCCGCTGCCGCCGTATAATAATGTGTAGCACATCAGCCCGGAAGAAAAATGATGTGTTCAATGACAGAATTCGCAGCTTCCTCCTGTTTCAGACAGCCTCAGGAATCCTGCAGTTTATAAATAACCCGGACAATCCAGACAAAAGAACAGAAAGAGGTAGCCAAGATGATGAAAGATTTGGAACAGACACTGTACGATACTGATTTTTCAAAGGACACGGATTTAAAAAGCCGTCTGGCCGCGAGGCTGTTCGGCTCCGCTTCCTCCTCCAAGGTAAGACCGATCTCCTACCGGCAGCTCAGCGACGAAGAGACAGAGCTTGTCAACGCCGCGCAGGGCATCTGGGACGAGAACAGAGATAAGAACAAGGATCTTTTCTGACAGATCCGACAGATTCATATGCTGTCCGGAAAGCTTCAGGCTAAACGGATAAAGAGACGGTACCACTCTCCCTGTACCGTCTCTTTTTTTTGCCCTTTATATTTGCGGAGCCCGCTTCTGTAAAATTATGTCCGGGGCAGAACCCGGGCACGCATTTTCATGCCGGCATCCGCCGGTCAGCAGATGCTGAGCTGCGCCTGCCGGCGCGGCTTTTTATCACTTCAGAACGACATCCGCCGCGTAATAATCCGAGAAACCTGCCCACTGCGGAGTGAAGCTTTCCACTCTGCTGCCCAGGCAGTAGAGGTGCAGTTCTTCACAGATCGGAATCCATGCGGCGTCCTCCCCGATCAGCTTCTTCTCTAAGGCCTGGTATTCTTCCTCGCGCTCCTGATCGTCCACGATCGCGGAAGCGGCGGCCACTCTGTCCATAACCTCGCTGTCCGGATAATTCAGGCTGCGCTGCGTCGTATTCTCCCTGTTTCCGAAGAAGGAATACATGATGTTCGCCGGATCATTGTAATCCATGCCCCAGCGGGCGACAAAGGAATCCATGCTCCCGCTTATGCGTTTGTCCAGCCACGCGGAGTGGTCGTAGGTCTTGATCTGCGCTTTGATGCCCACATTCTTCAGCATCTCGCTGATTATCTGGTAGACCAGGGCCGTATTCGTGTTGGCGGAGGAATCCATGGCCAGTTCAAAGCTGACTTCACCGTCTTTATATCCGGCTTCCTTCAGCAGGGCCTTCGCGCCGTCCGGATCATAGGCAAATCCTTCCAGATCATCATTGTGCCCCCAGATCCCGGTGGGAATGATGCCGTTCTCGCGGACCGCATTCCCGCTGTAGATGCTGCTGATGATCGTATCCACGTCGATCGCCATACCGAGCGCCTTGCGGACATTGACGTCCTTCAGATACTCCTGATTTTCATTGAGGGCAAGATAGGTCAGTCCGACTTTCGGCGTGCTGACAATCTGGTCCGGATAATTCGTCTTATAGAAAGACTCCACAAGCACGCTGTCCAGGGACTGGAGGTCAATGATATCCAGTTCCCCGTTCTGGAACATCAGATTCTGCGTACCCGCGTCCGGAATGACGCTGACGATGACCTTTTTGACAGAGGGCTCTTCTCCCCAGTAATTCGGGTTATATTCGAGGGTATAGTGATCGTTGGCAGCCCATTCCGTGATCACATAGGGACCGGTGCCGATCGTATCCGCGGGCTCGCTCCCGAAATTCTTCACCTTTTCCATGGTCTCGGCATCCACGATCGACATCGCCGCGGCAGAAAGCTCCGCTGTAAAACCGGCGTTCGGAGCATTCAGCGTGATGGAAAAATGGGTATCATCGTCCACCCGGAAGCCCTCCAGAGAATCCGCTTCGCCATTTCTGAGCGCCTCAGCTCCGGCGACCTCCTCCGGGATGTCCATGTTCTCGCGGTTCGCGATGAGAAGCCGCTCAAAGCTGTATCTGACGTCGGAAGCCGTGAGGGCGCTTCCGTTGGAGAATACGACCCCGTCCCTGAGAACAAAATCATAGGTCAGGCCGTCCTCGCTCACCGTATATTCCGTGCACAGGCTGGGAACCACCTGGGCAGTCCCGTCCACGATCCTGGTCTCAAACAGCCGGTCAAAAACATTCATGGGGACCATATAATCATCGGTCGTCCGGCTGACGTCCATCGTGGAAATATCATACAGAACGGCTGTCCGAAGGAGGCCGTCCTGAACGCCGGCCGCAGATGCCGCTGCCGGCAGGCATGCCTCCATGCCGAGCGCAAGCGCGGCGGCAGTAATCAGAGATGCTGCTCTTTTCATCTTCATTTTCTCAACCCTTTCTATACTCATGAATCCTGGTTTCGCTTATGAATCAGAACTGCCCGCTGATCCCAGTGCTCCACTTACGGATCAGGACTTGTGCTGAATCTGATCCATCACATATCGTTCAGAAGCATCTTCTGAATCAATTCTTTGCTCCGGAAACAAAAGGAAGCTGCCGGACAGAATTCTTCGACAGCTTCCCTTTTTCATCAGCTGCGCCTGTCAGCGACGGCAGCTGTACCTATCTGAATCTTACCTGAAATTACCGCT
>DGHP01000195.1:0-2903 GCA_002392705.1 Lachnospiraceae bacterium UBA3845
TCCATGATTACAACCGGAATCCCCCTGGCAGCGGCAGCCTGCAGCCCGGCTCTGCCTGCCTGCGCCACTTCATCGAGATAATTGTACTGAATCTGACAGAAGTCCCAGTCGTAGTCCTCAAGGATCTTCAGGAAATTCTCCGTGTTCCCGTGATAGGAAAAGCCGATATTCCGGATCGCTCCGGACTGCTTTTTCTCCCGGATCCAGTCAATAATTCCGACCTTTTTGAGCTTCTCCCACATGGCCAGATCTGTCAGATGATGCATCAGGTAGTAGTCCACATAGTCCGTGCGCAGACGGCTCAGTTCCTCGCCAAAATAGCGGTCCAGGGCCGCATGGTTCCCGATCAGATACTGAGGCAGCTTGGTCGCGATATTGACCTTCTCCCGGATATGGTTCCGCTCGAAGATTTCCCCCACGGCAGCCTCGCTGCCCGGATAGATATAGGCTGTGTCATAATAATTGACCCCGTCGCGGTAAGCAGCCATCAGCTCTTTCTCTGCTTTGTCCAGATCAATGCCGGCGCCTTTTCTGGTAAAGCGCATACAGCCGTAGCCCAGAATGCTCAGATCTTCTCCCTTTCGGTTTTTCCTGTACTGCATAGGACCCCTCCCTGCATATGTGTGAATCTTTTTCCTCAGCGCCCGTATGAATAAGCCTAGCCGGCTCTTTCCTGCGTATCTGTGAATCTTTTTTCCCCGGCTCCCGTATGAATAAGCCTGTCCGGCTCTTTCCTGCGCATCTGTGAATCTTTTTCCCCGGCGCCCGTATAAATAAGCCTGTCCGGCCCTTCCCTGCGCTTGATTCTTCATGAAAAAAATCCTGCTTATCCATGCAGATTTATCCCATAATCATACGATACCACAAAGCTCCCCCCCGCGCCATCCCTCCTTCACGGCTGCAGCTTTCCGCTCTGTTGCAACTCATTGATGAAGAGAGATTCCCCCTGCAGCAGACCATAAACTGTGCACTCATCCAAAGTTGCCGAAAGTCCCATTTTCCCCATTTACTTCTCCCCGGAAGCTGTGCTATAACTGCCTTACATCGGGAGACGCACTCGAATCTCCCACTCAGGCTTTCAGACAGCCCTGCTTCCGGCGCCTGTACATGCTGCAGAAGATCTGCAGCTGACACAGAACCCTTTCGGAACGCTCCATTTTCTGTCAGAAAGATCCGGCTGATCAGCCGCCTATTCCATGTTACCGAATCTATATCCGCGGCAGGAATTCTTCCTGATGGTTTTTACACCGCAGTATATGCGGCTGAACCAGGATTTTCCTGCGCCGCGCCTCAGCTTCCTGCAGACCGGTCACACTGACAGCGGACAGTCTTACGCTGATGTGTACAGAAACGATGTTTCACTGCACAGGCACCCGAAGGCCCCTGTCCAAAGCCAGAATATGCAGTCAATGCCGAACCGGTTCCCGTCGGCCCCGGATATCTGCTCTTCCCATACACAGACCCAGGAGGAAACGGCATTCCGTGACAGGTCTTCTTATAGGAAAATCCATACAGAAAGGAGGAATGCCAATGGCGGCAAAGCTGCATTATCTGAAAAGCTCCCTCGATACGGCTGTACGCGACCTGGTCGCGGATGAAGCCGGAGTCGGAGTCGTCGAGATCATTCTCATCATGGTCGTTCTCATCTCTCTGGTCGTCATCTTTAAAAAACAGGTGACCCAGATCGTCAAAGACATCCTGTCCAAAGCGGCGAGCGACGCGAAGGGAATCTGATCCCTGACCGGTGAGGCACGGGAATCCGGAAAGGTTCCTCAGCTGCCTCAGTCTACTGTATCCCGACAGGAGGGCATATGAGAAAACTGAACGCATCCATCACCGTATTCTTCAGCCTTCTGAGTGTCATTTTTCTGGCATTCAGCTTTACCATAGTGGAAGCAGTGCGTATTTCCGGAGCTAAAGCACAGTGCGCGGATCTTGCGGCGATCGGAAACTGGACTCTGTTCAGCGAATATGAAAACGGTCTGCTGGAAAAATATGATCTTTTCGGTATCGATACCGGTTTCGGAAGCGGCAGTTTCTCCGTTGACTATCTGGTCAGCAAACTGAAAGCCAGCATGCAGGAGAATGCGGACGTACCGGGAGACGCAGGCGGAAAGCTGCCGGGGATGACTTTTGATCCCTGGAAACTGTCTCTCAGAAACGTCACAGTATCTCAATATGCCCTCCTTACAGACAGAAGCGGGGAGCCCTACTATCAGCAGGCGGTCGAATTTATGCGGAAGACTGCCTGGATGAACGCCCTCGGAAAACTGCAGGAAGCATACCAGGACGCAGCTTCAGCCCAGAGCGCGCAGCAGCAGTACCAGGAAGATAAAAGCAGTGAGGCGGACAGCTCAGGCAATCTGCTCTCGGATCTGTCGGATTCTTACATGAAGGAGATCGAGGCAAACTATGAACCGACTCCGGAAGAACTGAGAGCCCGCAGACGCAATCCGATCTCCAAACTCTCTTCTCTCCGATCCAAAGGCATTCTCAAGCTTGTCTGCGGGTCCAGAATGATTTCAGACAAAACGATCTCTCCGCAGGACCTCGCCTCCCAGAGAAGCAAAAACCATGGAAACCTGGCGCTCCATTCCCCTCGGGGCGGCGCAGTGGACGATCTGCTCTTCCGGGAATATCTCCTGGATCATTTCCCGGACTTTATTGAAAATGCCGAGACCGGAACCATCCGCTACCAGATGGAGTATATCCTGTGCGGCAAAACCAGCGATGAAAAAAATCTGAAAGCCGTCATCGACAAACTGATCGGCGTGAGGGAGGCCATCAATTACGGCATCCTGGTCAGTACGCCCGCCGCCAATATGGAAGCCCAGGCCTTCGCCGCTCTGATCGTCGGATACTTCGGCAGCCCGGCCCTGGTCCAGGCCCTGAAACATACCCTT
>DGHP01000195.1:3022-13107 GCA_002392705.1 Lachnospiraceae bacterium UBA3845
GTTCCTGCCGTCAAGACTTTTAAAGACTGGCATATCCCTCTCGAAGACCTGATCGACATCGAAGTCATCCTCCCCCGGGCGGACGGGGACGGGAAGGCCGCAGGCGCCGGCATGAGTTATCAGGATTATATCCGGGTCTTTCTGAACATGGGATCCATTACCACACAGAAAAAACGCTCTCTCGATCTGGTTGAACTGAATCTGAGGGTCTCGGGCGGATGCCCCAATTTCCGTGCCGACAACTGTGTGGTTGCCATCACCGGCAGGTCCTGCTGGCTGATCAATCCCGTCTTTTCCGCAGTACCTGCAGCATTTCTGGGTACCGCATCCCGGATTCTTTCTGTCGAAGTCGAATCCGGATTCCGCTATTGAATTCGCAGATTGCGCCTGATGAAGTCTTTCGATTCTTCCCATCTATATTGAATCCGGATTCCGCTGATAAATATACATATGCATATGAGGTGAGAAAGGATGCTCTTCCGAAGCAGACATCTTCAGGATCCGGTATGTCCGGTCTCCGCAAGTCTCTCCCCTAACGACCGGGGTGCCCCCTCTGAAAGCCCCGGCGGGGACCGTCACTGTCCGGCAGCTCCAGCCGGACCGGATCTCACATCTTTTTCGAATGTCAGATTTCTTCAAACACTATCACATATTTTCCAAAGAAAGGATTGCGTACTCTCTCCACATAAGGCGGCAGCCACCGGCCATAATCCCGAAAAAACAGGCGGCAGAAGCCGGGGAAGAGCATCCTTTCTGACCTCATCTGCAAAAGCGGCGCTTACCGTAGAAGCCGCATTTGAACTGCCGTTTTTTCTCATCTGCATGGTTGTCATCCTTCATTACTGCGTTGTCTGCCGGGCCGCCGTGGAATTCTCCGACGGCCTGTGTCAGACAGCGGAAGAGATGGCGATCGTCGCATACAAGGAGGAATACGGAGACGCGAATAATATCATCCGCGGCGCCATATCCGACGCCTATGCCCGGGCAAACGTGATAAACCGGGCGCCTGACGCGGAAGCCGTTAAAAACGCGACTTTCCTGAATTCCTCCTATATGAAGGAAGGAGACCGGATCCGGCTGGTTCTGTCCTATCAGGTCCGTTCTCCCTTCTCCTCCTTCCCCCTTCCGCACACCTTTTTTGTTCAGAAAGCGGTCATCAGGGGCTGGACCGGCCGCAGCGGAAGGACGCCCTGGGCGGACGCGGCCATGCCGGAAAATGAGGAGAACCGTTATGTCTATGTCACTGACCATGGCAGGGTCTATCACACAGATCCGGACTGCACCCATTTAAAACTCGTGATTAATGAAGTCAGCTACTCTGACCTGAAACATGCGCGCAACAGCAGCGGAAGCAGATACAAAGCCTGTGAACACTGCATGCACGCACAATCCGGAAGCCATTCCCACAGCGGCGTGGGAGAAGAGACCCGGCATATCTCCATAGACTACCGGCACAGCTACAGCCAGAACTATTATATCTGCCCCTTCGGCGATTCCTACCATTGTTCCCTCGACTGCCCGGGACTGAGCAGAAGCGTCAACACTGTCAAACTAAGGGACTGTGACGGAATGAGGGAATGCGCGGACTGCAGGGCCCGCCGGGAGGCGGCAGCTTCAGCACACTGATTCTCAGCCATGTCGCCGGCCGGATATTCGGACAGTTTTTCCTGCTCCCCTGCCTGCTTACCTATATGAAAGATACCATGTTTTTTTTCTGGTGCTTTACCATTCTTTTTCTTATTATCCTTTCTGCAGAGGACCTGAAAAGCAGAAGGGTACGCCTTCTTCCCGCACTGATCTTCGCGGGCGGAATGTTTCTCATTCATCTGATTCTGGCAGACCTGCCCCTGGAGGAATATCTGTGGGGAATCCTGCCCGGCGCAGCTCTTTTCGCCATCAGTCTGATTACACATTCCGCCATCGGCAGCGGCGACGCCCTGGCCGTGATTTCCTGCGCGGCAGCACTCGGCGGCTCCGTGGAATTTGCGGCCCTTCTGCTCTCCCTTCTTCTTGCCGCCTTTCTTTCCCTCTTTCTCCTGATCCTGAGGAAAGTCTCCCGGAAAGACACACTCCCCTTCCTTCCGTTTCTGCTCGCAGGCCATCTGCTCCTCTTTCTGCTGCAGATCCTTCATGGATAATCCATCCAGAACAGGAATATCGAAAATTATGAATTTAAAATTTCCATCTCGGAATACAATTCCGTTTCTCCTTCTCCGGGGAAGCTTCACTGTTGAAGCTTCCCTGATCATGACCATTCTTCTCCCGGTCCTGGCGGCCATTCTCTATCTGGGATTCTGCGATCACGACAGGGGAATCCTTATGGGAGCGGCCTGCGAGATCACAGCAGCGGCCGACAACAATCTCTGGAAAAAGAATCCCGGCAGCGGCCTTGACCGGAAAGCTTCCTCCCTCGCGAAACAGCACCTTCTCTGTACGCGGAATATAAAAACACAGGTTACAGTCGGGGAAGACCAGGTCCGGGTGTCCTACAGCGGGAGCTTTTCCCTTCCGGGTCTTCTCCCCCGGCTGTTCGGAAAAGGGGTGCTTACCGTTGACCAGCAGCGGGAGCGGCTGCTCCTGCATCCCACAGACGTTATCCGGAAAATCCGGGGTCTGGAATATATGACAGACCGGCTTCATGAGGCGGAAAGCGGAGACGGATAACAGATCCTCTGTTCCGGCAGTCAGAGAAATACAGTGCAGCCGTACCCATGTGCAACTGGCAACAGGCCTCTCTGTTCCGGCAGTCAGAAAAATACAGTGCAGCTGCACCCGGCTGGCGCTGATGACAGATCCTCTGTCCCGGCGGTCAGAAAAATACAGTACAGCTGCACCCGGCTGGCTCGGGGCAGATATCAGCACAGATATATTAAATCGGCAAACGGCGATAACACTTTGGGAAGACCATACTATGCAAACCAGTTATAGAAAGGATTCCGAACATAATTATCTTCTGTTCGGAGATCTTGAAATCGATCAATCTGAATATGTTTATCAGATGTTCCAGCATAACCCGCTCGAGCAGCTGCTCCCGTCGGACATCACGATGCGGGATGGCAAAGCCTCCCTTCGCTTTGATATCACAGCCTGCACCCCGGTGGCCAGACGATTTGAGACAGTTGTGCTCAGTGGTACGGATCTGCGCCGTATCCTGTTTGCAATCCGCGAGACCGCTTCTCACCTGAGCGATCTTCTGCTGGACGCAAGAGATCTGATCCTGGAACCGGAATACATCTTTCTCGGCCCCGGCCAGGACCAGATCTTTCTTTGTTATATCCCGCACCTGAGCGACAGCAGCCCGGATACTGTCCGCGTCCTGTCGGAATTCTTCCTCAAAAAAACGGATCACAGCGACCCTGCTGCAGCCGCCCTTGCGTATGCTTTCTATGATGCGGTATCCCGGGAGAATTACGTCCTTCTCGATCTGCTGGAGACGCTCCTCCTTCCTGAGCAGACCGATGCTGCGCCGGATGCCCCATATACTGCTGATCCTGCGGAACGGAGATACAGGAATTCCGGTGACATTTTCCCGAACTACGCATCCCGGAGTACAGACAGTGCGGTCAAGTCCGACAGGGTCCGGACAACTGACAGCGCCGGTAAGGCTGACTGGACCGGTAATTCAGCCAGGGCCGGTAAGGCTGACAAGGCCTGGAAGACTGACAGAGCCTGGGAGACTGAAACGACCAATAATGCAGACAGGGCAGTTAAAGCTGCTCAGGCAGGAAGGGGAAACCGAAAGAAATCCGATAAAAATAGAAAAAAGCCTGCTTCAAAAAAAGCAGGCCCGGCTCAGAAAAACCGCCGGAAGCAGGAAAGAAGAAAAAGAAGGTTCTTTCTGACACTTCTTCTTCCCGCAATCCTTGTTCTCGGCACAGCAGCCGTGCTGATTCTGATCTTCCGCCCCGACCTGACACAGATCGGCGGGGCAGGCTTTCTCTCAGCAGCTGTTATATGGATGATTCACAACACCATCGAACGTCATTCCGGGGAGATCCATAACGTCTGGGCAGATGAGGATTTTGATACGGAGGACGATGATGCTTTCTACCAGAGACTTCTGAATGAAGCCTATGCCCAGCCTGAAAGTCCGCCGCAGTCCCCTGCTGTCTCCCGCCGGAGTCCATTTGACGAAGCCTGTGCACCACTGCGGCAGTCCCCCGCTGCTACTCGCCGGGAATCCTTTGAAGCGACCCGCTTTCTGTCCGGGCAGGCGGGATTTTCTACCGCGAATCCTGCCGCTGCTCTGATCAGTCTGCGCCCGGACGCCTATCCTGATATCCCGCTCAGCAGAGACCATCTCCTGATTGGAAAAAGTCCGGAGAAAGCAGATATTATCCTGCCCTCCGATACGGTCAGCAGGGTTCATGCCCGCATAGAGAAACGTACTGACGGACTCTATGTAACCGATCTCTTTTCCACCAACGGAACCTTCCTTGACGGCCATCGCCTGGAACCGAACCGCTCCGCCAGGCTGCTCGACTCGGCCCGGCTCACTATAGCCGGCTACAGCTACCGGATACAGATCCCCGGGCCGGAGGCTTCCGTCTGACAGCCGGCAAAAAAAGAGAGATTTTTTCTGCTGAAGAGCATATAATAAAGGACAGCAGTATCTACTTCAATGACGGGAGCGAAGATGAACGATTTCAGTACCTTTATAAAAAGCAGGCGGAAAACCAATCTGGCCATTGTGGTGATTAATCTTGTCGTCTATATCATCCTTGAGATAATCGGCAATACGGAAAGCAGCCAGTTCATGGTCAGTCACGGAGCCGCCTATACGCCCTATATCATGGATGGGGAATACTGGCGCCTGTTTACGTCGATGTTCCTCCATTTCGGTTTCTATCACATTACCTATAATATGCTCAGCCTGATCTTTATAGGGGATATACTGGAATCCATCGTCGGCCCGCTCCGCTACCTGATCATCTATCTGGGCGGAGGACTCTGCGGCAACCTGCTTTCTCTTGCGCTCAATGTCCGTTCCGGGCGCTATACCGTATCCGCCGGAGCATCGGGCGCGATCTTTGCGGTCACGGGCGCGATCCTTTATATCGCCCTGCGCAACCGCAGGCGTTTCGGGGAAAATAATATGCGCCGCCTGATCCTGATGATCGTTCTGATGATCATGCAGGGGATTGTAGATAAAGGTGTCGACAATGCAGCCCACGGCGGCGGCCTGGCAGGCGGATTCCTGCTTGCCGTTCTCCTCTATCATCCGCATGCGGCACGAAACATAAAACAAACTGTTTAAACTGATCACAGTAAGGAGGAAACAAAGCATGAAAGACAGTAACTGCATTTTCTGCAGAATAGCAAACGGAGAAATCCCGTCCGCCACCCTTTATGAAGATGATGAATTCCGTGTCATTCTCGACCTGAATCCCGCTGCCAAAGGACACGCCCTCATCCTTCCCAAAGAGCACTACGCCAATCTCTTTGATATCCCGGAAGAGACCGCATCCAAAGCCATCTGCGTAGCGAAAAAGATCTCAGAAAAACTCTACACCGGGCTCCATGCGGCCGGACTTAATCTGGTGCAGAATAACGGGGAGGCTGCCGGTCAGACGGTTTTCCATTTTCATATGCATCTGATTCCCCGCTATGAAAACGATTCTGCGGGGCTTACCTGGAAGCCGGGCACACTGACCGATTCCGACAAGGCGGAAATACTCGACCTTTTTGAATAATCTTATAACATCGGACAGGGGATGCCCCTGTCCGATCCCCCAATAACCGCGGGCATCTCGCAGCTAAGCTGCCCGATGTCCGTCAGCCCTCAAATGTCTGCTCATGCAGGCATGGCAGCCACTTTCGGGCTTTATCGCAAAAAAAGGTATCCGGCCTGAACGCTTCCGGATACCTGTCCGCCCTGCTGTTTCAGGCCGGGCGGTCTTTTTTTCAGAGAAATGCATTATAGTAACGTTCCAGTGTCTTCCGGGATGTCTGCCAGGTATTATTCCCGATAAAATAATCTGCCAGTTCGTCAATGCAAAGGTTCAGCCCGCAGCCGGATCAGATACTCCTCTTCCGTCTCTTGGATAACCGGCCGCCACTCCAAGGCACTGGTTTATAAACCTGCTTCCTCCCGGATCAGGCCCATGATCACGTCGATCGCATTGCTCTGTCTGCTCGACTCCATCGCCCGGATATACGCTCCGCGGTTCTCATAAAGCTTCCGGAGCGCTGTGAGCAGAGATTCCGGCGTCAGATCCTCTTCTTTCAGAACCATGCTGTATCCCTGTTTTTCATAGGAATCCGCGTTCAGGATCTGATCCCCTCTGCTGGCAGCTGCCGAGAGCGGGACAAGAAGATTCGGTTTGCGAAGAGCAAGCAGCTCACAGATGGAATTCGCTCCTGCCCTGGACAGGACCAGATCCGCCAGTGCGAATAGATCCTTCAGCTCTCCCTCTATATATTCATACTGCACATACCCGCTGCGCTCCTTCAGGCTCTCATCCAGATGGCCCTTTCCGCAAAGATGAATGATGCGGAAATCTTTCAAAAGCTCATCCAGATCTGCCCGGAGGGCTTTGTTGATGACAACAGAGCCCTGGCTGCCTCCGATGATCAGCAGCACCGGTTTTCCGTCATCCGGAAACTGCGTAAACTCCAATCCCTTCCGGCGCATTCCCTGAAGCAGCTCCTGGCGGATCGGGGAACCGGAGAGTACCGCCTTCCCCTCCGGAAGATATTTCACAGTCTCAGGAAAAGAACAGCAGACCTTTTTCGCTGCCGGAATCGCCAGTTTATTGGCAAGTCCCGGGGTCATATCAGACT
Source organism: Lachnospiraceae bacterium UBA3845 (assembly GCA_002392705.1). Classification (GTDB taxonomy): domain Bacteria; phylum Bacillota; class Clostridia; order Lachnospirales; family Lachnospiraceae; genus Porcincola. The sequence continues at coordinate 9,806 of DGHP01000195.1, forward strand.
CATGAATGATCACCGGGATATGCAGGGCAGCCGCCGCGCGGACAACAGGCACGCTGACAAATCCGCCCTTTGAAAAAAGCACGTCCGGGCCGAGCTTCTTCAGGATACTCATGGCCTGTCCATATCCATGCACCACATGAACCGGATCCGTAAAATTCTTCCAGTCAAAATATCTGCGAAGCTTCCCGGAATCAATTCCGTAATAAGGAATCCCCTGCTCTTCAATCAGCGTCTTCTCGATTCCGTTGTAGGAACCGATATAAGATATCTCAAAGCCGGCTTCCCGCAGAGCGGGAAGAAGCGCTATATTCGGTGTAACATGGCCGGCTGTTCCGCCGCCTGTCAGAACGATCTTTTTACTCATCCGCAATCCTCACTGTTATCTGTAAAATACTCCTGTATTCGGAAAAACAAACGCAGAACCATCTTACGTCAAAGTACCCTGGCAGTCAACATTGCGATTCACGGCTGTCAACCGGATACATTACGATTCGCAGCCGTAACCGGATATTACGATTCACAGCCCATAAAGATCCATGAGCTGGTTCGTGAAACAACCCTGATCCGTCCTGCGCACGTATGCCGCATCTTCGACGCTTCTGTCTGAGGCCGTAAATCGTAACCGGGCCGGATCGCAAAAAAAAGAGCTGCTCCTGTCTGAGTCAGGTACAGCTCTTTCTCCCGAGAATAAAACTCCTCTCACCCGTACATTCTCTGTTCACTTAACACCTCCGGTATGCCGTTCCGGGAAACCGCCTGTATGTCCCACAGCATACAGTCAATCACAATCCCGCTGCATACATCTTTAATCTCCCACGCATCTTTACAAATTCAACCGCCTTGCGCGGATTACGCAGAATATGGCTGATGCGGATTCCATATAGCAGCTTGTAATAAATCCTGTGGTTGATACACCACTCACATATCTGTTCGCTGTTCATTCCGCCTTTTCTTACACTTTCATTCAGACACTGAATCGCGTAAGCGTCTTTCGCCGAGTATTCCCCGACCACCAACGGATAATCCAGCCCTCTGATAAAGAAATGCAGGCCCCTCAGTCCTTCTTCTTTAAATCCTAATAATTCGTTCATGTCCCCCCTTTCTGCAGAATTCCAGATCAGCCTCCTCCCGTTATAAAATATATACGCACATCTCTCTCCTCCGCAGCATATACTGGCAGGCTGCGGAGTTCCGCGAGGATGAAGGATCAAATGGATATTTTATTTTAGCATACAATTCTATTTGATAGTTAAAATTTTCTGAAAAATTTTTGCAAATAGAAAAGTTCAGCACTTTCACGAAAATAGCATCCGTTTCAAAGCCTTTTCCTCCCTCCTTCCGTTTTTTTGTCAGTCATACAGGCTTCACCCCGCCTCAGCCGCCTCCTCCCGGAGCATCTTCCTCACAAATTGTCCCATTCGTCCATACAACAGATCGTCAATCAGGTCTGTCGTCCCGCTCCTTGGTCCGGCCTTCGGCAGATACAGCCGCACTGTCCGCTCCAGCACATCCGTCATGGACAATGCCTCCATATCCTTCTCAAACTGCGAAAGCTTCGCACGGGAGACCGGATCCGTAACCAGCGGCATATAGATCCGGCTGCACAGCTGCAGAAGCTGCGGAACATCAGCGGGTTCATTTCCGATATCAAGGATCAGATAGCGGTATGGGCCGGGCGTCAGGATCCGGGCCAGGAAACTGTTCCATTCCTCAGGCCGGATCACCCGCAGATCGTTCGGGAAAAAGGCCGGCGGGATATAATCCAGATTCCGGAAAGTATGGACCATGCTCTCCCTGCGGGCCGCAAAGCTCCCGTCCCCCCGCCTTGCCAGGCTGACGAAATCCGTGATATCGTTCTGGTAACTGGTGGCAAACAATGACTCAAAGCCGCTGTAATCCTCCAGATTCAGATAGAGCGTTTTCTCTGTCTCTGAAAGAATCTCCCCAAGGGTCAGGGCAAACATCGTCTTTCCGCAGCGCGCGACCGGGGAATAGACGCCGAGAACCTCACATCCTGCCTGCTGCAGTGAAAATTTCAGCGTTCCGCTGCCGCCCGTATAATAATTCATGACTTCCCTGGCGATACAGTCCGTCGCCTGATATTTGTAGACGCAGTTTTCCCGGTCTTCCAGATTCAGCTCCTCGCCGTTATAAAGAATAATCGTCCGGGACACATCCAGACGCTTCACTTCATCGCACATGGCTTCAGTGGAGATCAGCAGAATCTCGATATGGTTGTCCTGGGAATAGTCCAGAAGGCTGGACAGATTCGTAAAGGCCTGCACCTCAAAGGGGACCATCTTCCGGCGGTTCAGGTAATCCGCAAGCCGGACCACATAAGACTCTTCCAGGTCACAGATCGCAAATATTTTCTTTGACTTATTCATAGACATCCTCCCGTAATTTTCGTGAATTATACCACGCGGCTTTAAGCGCATTTCGCGCTCAAAGATTATATAGGGAAACGCTGTTTCTACGGCATCAATAGTTATCAGTCAGAATAAATCAGCGTTTCCCCAATGTTTATACTGTTTCACAGAACATCTTCAGTCTCTGATATTCCTTTGTACCTGTCGACTCTCCTTCTTTTCTGGTTTCATTCGCTCTTTTTTCTGCCAGTTCATATCCGTAATATGTCCTTTTCCCATTGTTCATAACATATCGTCAATTATCGAATTATTTGTCTGAGCCCGTAAATAAGGAGTCCTGCAAGGATCGGTACAGAAAATGCAAATTCTCCTGATTTCTCCTCACCGGTCCGGTAAGGTGCAGGTTCCCGCGTCTGTAATGCCCGTCCCAGATAGAGAAAAAAATACTGCATTCTCGCAAAAAGATTTTTCCGCTTCCAGACAAAAAAAGCCGCTATTGCTCCCCCTGCGAAAACACTGTACATGAGGACTTTCAGGCTTCCTCCGGGACCTGCAAAAATGCCGATCACAGCCAGCAGTTTTACGTCGCCGGCACCGATCATCTTCAGAAGCGCAGGGAGAGAGAGAAATAAAAAGGGAATAAGAAAGCCGGCAAAAGCCCGGGCCGGGCAGGCTGCGGCGGAAAATACAGGGGCTCCTGACCGAATCAGAACAATGATTCCGTTCAGCCGAAAAGCTGCCCCGCACAGAATTCCGGACAGAATCAGGGAATTCGGAATTCTCCCGCAGCGCAGGTCACAGACACAGGCGCCCAGGACATGGACAAAAAGTACGGCTGATGCCGTTGAAAAACAGGAAATCTCAATCTCCGGATAAAAAAAGATCTCCGGAATCAGAAAAAGCGGCAGAAAAAAAGTATGCTGAAAAAATGAG
>DGHP01000198.1:0-16263 GCA_002392705.1 Lachnospiraceae bacterium UBA3845
TGACCACTTCGATACCTCTCCAAAACCGCTTCCTCAAATCAGCGCAGAACATATACTAGCATCCCGGCCGTTTTATGTCAACCGGAAATTTGATTTTTCTTTAAAAAAATCTCAGCGCACTCCAGATCCTCCGGTGTAGTAACCTTCAGGTTCCTGTAGGAGCCTTCCACAAGCCTGACCCTGCTGTCCGTCATCTTTTCCACCACCATCGCGTCGTCCGTGACGCTGCCGATCTGCTTCTCCAGAAGCCTTCTGTATGCTTCCTTCACAAGGGAATACCTGAATACCTGCGGGGTCTGCACCTGCCAGAGGGTCTTCCGGTCAGGCGTCGCCGCCGCCCAGCCGTCCTCACTGACAACCTTGATCGTATCCTTCACCGGCATTCCGACAACACAGGCGCCGCACTCCCTGACGCAGGCAAGGGCTCTTGAGAGCAGTTCCTGATCGATCAGCGGACGCGCCCCGTCATGTATGAAAACATAGTCCGTGCCGCTGCCCTCCAGGGCTTTCAGGCCGCGCTCCACGGAAAGGTAGCGCTCCGCGCCTCCGGCGACGATCCTGCTCACTTTGCTGATCCCGTATTTCCTGACAATCTCTTCCCGGCAGTAATCGATCTCCTCCGGAGCTGTTACAAGAACAATATTCCGCACCGGCTCAAAATGCTCGAAAGCCTCCAGGGCCCATGCGGCCACAGGCCTGCCGCAGAGCGGCAGATACTGCTTCGGAATGTTGCTCTGCATGCGCCTTCCCCGCCCGGCAGCCAGGACGATCGCAGAATTATATTCCATTCTTTACCTCTCCCCCAGCTGCAGATTCGGAACCGCATTCAGGCTGTAGTCCGAGCGGATTCCCTTTCTGTATTCATAATATGCCGCGGCGCCGATCATGGCCGCGTTGTCGGTGCACAGAACCGGCGACGGCCGGTAGAAGGCGATCCCCTTCTTCGTGCAGGCCTCTTCCATGGCGAGGCGCAGGGCACTGTTGGAGGCAACTCCGCCGGCAATGGCAAATTCCGTGAACCCATATTCCTCCACGGCATGCATGGAGTGTTCTACCAGGACATCCACCACCGCCTTCTGGAAAGAAGCGGCCACATCTGCCGTCCGTACGGCGGTCCCCTTCATCCTGCATTCGTTCAGATAGTTGAGAACAGCGGATTTCAGTCCGCTGAAGGAAAAGTCATATTCCGACCCGCGCACTTTTCCCCTCGGGAAATCGATCGCAAGGGGATCTCCCTCCCGGGAAACCCTGTCGATCTTCGGTCCGCCCGGGTAGCCGAGCCCGATCGCCCTTGCGACTTTGTCGAAGGCTTCACCGGCGGCATCATCGCAGGTCCTGCCCAGGATTTCATATTCTCCGTAATCCCGCACGCGCACCAGATGGGTATGTCCGCCCGACACAACCAGGCAGCCGAAGGGCGGCTCAAGATTTTTGTGCTCGATATAATTGGCGGAAATATGCCCCTCAATATGATGTACGCCGATCAGCGGAAGCTGCCGCGCCCAGGCGATCGCCTTCGCCTCGGCCACTCCCACCAGAAGGGCTCCCACCAGTCCGGGGCCGTAAGTCACGCCGACCGCATCTATGTCATCCAGAGTCACGGCCGCTGCTGCAAGCGCCTCCCGGATTACCTGATTGATCCGCTCGATATGCTTCCTGGAAGCAATCTCCGGCACAACGCCGCCGTAGAGGGTATGAATATCGATCTGTGATGAAATAATATTTGAGAGTACTTCTCTCCCGTTCACAACCACCGCCGCGGCTGTTTCATCACAGGAGCTCTCGATGGCAAGAATCCTGACATCTTTATCCATGTATCTTTCTCTTTTCCTTCTCAAGTCAAATGAATCATCCGGCCGGGAGTATAATTACGCAGCCGCTGTACTGCGGCTGCCCGCAGCTGCGTCATGTGGTCTGCGTCTCCTTCGGTTCTTCTTCTCCCTCAAAGTTCAGTTCGACGCTCATCCCGTCTTTGCCGCACTTTGTATTCGGAAAGATCTTCTCCGCCTCCTCCAGATAATTTTCCGGATGGACCAGCGCAGGACTGTAATGGGTCAGCCAGAGCTCGGCCGCGCCTGCATCCCGCGCCAGAACCGCAGCTTCCCGGATCATCATATGCTTGTTCTTCTTCGCGTTGGGGAACTTTTCCTCTTCCCCGTACATGCCTTCACAGATAAACAGATCGGAAGAGGCGGCATTTTCCAGAATCGACCTGGTCGGCCTGGTATCCGTGGTATATGTGACCTTCAGCCCCTTCCGCCCGGCGCCGAGCACCATATCCGGCGTAAAGATCCGCCCCGTTTCGGGGTCTTCCATCGTACGGCCTTTCTGGAGGGGATTCCAGAATTTCAGCGGAATCTGCTGCGCCTTCGCTCTGAGCGGGTCGAAGCGTCCGATCCGGTCCAGCATCAGGCTGTATCCGTAGCAGCTGATCCTGTGCTGTACCTTGAAGGCCTTCAGCCGGTAGCCGTTCATTTTGAATTCCTGCTCGTCCCCCTCGATCTCCACATATCGGATCTCAAATGGAAGTTCCGGTGCAATCACTCTGAGGGAATTCACAACCCTCGCAAGGCCCTTCGGCCCGATCAGGGTAAGAGGCTCCGTTCTCTCAGCATTTCCCATCGTGAGCAGAAGCCCTGGCAGCCCTCCGATATGATCCCCGTGAAAATGGGTAAAACAGATCACATCGATCGGTTTGAAGCTCCAGCCCTTCTTTTTCAGTGCAATCTGGGTACCTTCGCCGCAGTCGATGAGAAGACTGCTGCCGTTCAGCCGGACCATCAGACTTGTCAGGTGCCGGTACGGCAGCGGCATCATCCCTCCGCAGCCAAGTAAGCAGACATCGATCATAGTTTCCTCCGTAAATATCCTGCCCCCCGATCAGCCTCCCTTCCCGGAAGGCACTGCAGCCTGCATATTTCCCCGGGCAGTATCGTCCTTTCCTCTGAATAACGCTTTCGCCGCGTCATTCAGCCGGATCAGAAGCTGTGCTTTCATCCTTCCATAAGATCAGCGCGTCTTCCTCCGGCATGCTGTAAAAATTCTTTCTCCGCCCTTCCTGGTGAAAGCCCAGTTTCCGGTACAGCGATATCGCGGGCACGTTGGAAGCGCGCACCTCCAGGGAAAAACGGCAGATCCCCCTTTCCCTTCCTTCCCGCATCAGTTCGTTCAGCATGAGAAAGGCGATGCCCTGCCCTCTCGCCTCGCTGCGCACCGTGACGTTGGTAATATCCGCCTCGTCAAAGGACTGGACCAGTCCGCAGTAGCCGAGGATCTCCCTGCCTTCCCCGCGGACGGTCAGGAAAAGGTAGCAGTCCTTTTTCAGCGCCTCCATGAAGCTGTGCTCCGACCAGGGAGTCGTGTAGACCCCGGCATCGATGGCCGCTGCCTCAGCGGCGTCGGACTCTGTCATTCTGCTGACTGTAAATCCTTCCTTCACTTCTCTTATCTCCCCGGCGCAGCGCTGTCAGCCGTCCTGGCGGCAGTCCCTTTCTCCGCCCGGACCCGTTCCGCCTGCGAGACCCGCAGATAATCCGGGCAATGTTCCTCCGCTGTCTGGAGCCTGCCCTCCCGGATCAGCTGGAAAGCCCGCACCGCTACCGAAGACGCCCTCTGGGCATTCAGATTCGGAGGCGCGAAATCATAATCCACAGTCAGATTCTCCTCAAGGAAAGTGCGGTAGACTTCCGCCCCGTCCCCCAGCAGGACCAGCCCCCTGCCGGTACCGGCAGCAAGCTTATTCAGTTCTTCCGCCAGTTCCTCAACAGGAACCGGCCTCTGATCCATCAGCACTTCCAGCCTGTCTTTGCTGAAACTGTATATGCCGGCAAATACCTGACTGCGGCGGGCGTCCATCATCGGGCACAGAATTCTGCTGCTTCCGAAGAAATTGCATGCCATCGCTTCAAGGGTCGGTACATGAACCAGCGGTTTGTTCAGCGCCAGCCCGATCCCCTTGGCCGTCGCCGAACCGATCCTGAGCCCTGTGAAAGAGCCCGGCCCTCCGGCCACGGCAACCGCATCCAGCGTTCGGGGATCCAGATCAATCATCCCGGATATGGCGTCGATCATGGGCAGCAGCGTCTGGCTGTGCGTCTTTTTAAAGCACACGGTATATTCCGCCAGAATCCTGTCATCCTCCGCTATCGCCGCGGAGGCAGGCATTCCGGAACTGTCAATTGCCAGTATCTTCATAGATTCACCTTATCAGAAGCTTTCTGTAATCAAATCCTTTTTCCGGATTCTTTTCAATCCGTATTTCTGTAATCTTGTCCCCGGGAAGTTCCTCTGTCAGTTCTTCGATCAGATCGGCCCACTCGATCAGACATACGCCGTCCGACCAGACATAATCTTCCCAGCCGACTTCAAACATCTCCTCCGGATCCCCGATCCGGTATACATCAAAATGATAGAGGGGCAGTCTGCCGCTCTCGTAGATCTGCAGGATCGTAAAGGTCGGGCTGCTGACCTGCTCCCTCACTCCCAGTCCTTCTGCGAATCCCTGCGTGAAGACAGTCTTCCCTGCGCCGAGATCCCCGGTAAGTGTATAGACCTGACCCGGCCGGGCTTTTTTCCCCAGTTCCAGGCCGATCCGGTATGTATCCCCGGGACTGTAGGTTTCATATTCTTTCATGAATCGCTCCCTGTCTGCCGGACCTGCAGCCGGCACACACATCCAGCCTGCGCTCTCCGCCGTCCCGCCGGGAGGCTTTACGCGCAGGACATCTTATCTCAGGCGCAGAAAAGAGAAGGGATCTTCCCTCTCATGGATAAACTGCATCAGCATATAGGCGCAGTTCGCCGCGACCCGTTCCTCTCTCAGAATCCGGACCGCTTCCTCCCGGTCTGCGAGAACAACATCCAGCTCTTCGCTCTCCTCCAGTCCTTCCCTGCTGACTTTCCCTTCGCTGTAACCGTATACCAGGCTGCAGCTCTCATCGGTCATGCCTACGGTCGTGTAAAAAGGCCGCTCAAAAAGAGGATCCACATCAAGCGGCCGGAAGCTGAGACCGGTCTCTTCCCGCATCTCCCTGACCGCAGCCCGGCGGTAATCCTCGCCCTTCTCGACCAGTCCGGCCGGAAGCTCATATACATAGGTTCCGATCGGATAACGGAACTGGTGGACCAGGACGACCCTGTCTCTCTTTTCACCGTACAGGCTGAAGATCACGACCCCGTCCGGATGATTCTCATGCGTCAGAATCTCCAGGCCGCTCTCGCTCTCGGCGCGGGAGGCAAGATAATAAGTCCCCGCCTTCCCGGTTCTTTTTACCGTCTCAAGCTCATAAAAATTCAGGAAACGGTTATGTGTAACCTGATGTACTTTCTCCACTCTGGCCATTTTTCTCTCCCCCGGAAGAAGCCCTGAGGCCTTTTTGTATCCGTATCCGGCTTCCTTCTCCCGTATATCTTCCGACCAATTCTGCCCCGGCAGAACTGCCGGACGCATGCTGCTTCAGCTGATGTAAATTCCGTCCCGGCAGAACTGCCGGACACATGCTGCTTCTGCTGAAGGAAAATCCGCTCCGCACGTGCAGGAACACAGCTGCTGCAGATCATTTTTCAGTGCCATTTATTCAGAAGCTGAGAAAGATCCAGTTCGCCCGGCTTTCCGCCCTTCCTGGCTCCGCGCGGGGAAGCCTCCCCGCTTCCCTCTTCCCTGCGGCGGTTATGCTCATGGTTCTGTCCGCCGCGTCCGTTCCTGCCTGCAGTCTGCCTTCCGCGCTCCCGGCCGTCTTCCGTCCGGCCTTTCCGCCCTTCCTTCCGGTCTTTCTCCCGGCCATCTCCCTGCTCCTTTCCTCCGGGCGCTGCTTTTTCGCCCAGCTTCATGGTCAGGGAGATCCTCTTGCGTGCCAGATCAACCTCAAGGACTTTCACGTCCACGATATCTCCGACGGAGACAAGATCCAGCGGATGCTTTACGAACTTTTCATCGCTCATCTGGGAGATATGGACAAGGCCGTCCTGATGCACTCCGATATCGACAAAAGCCCCGAAATCTATAACATTCCGCACCGTGCCCTTCAGAATCATGCCGGGCTTCAGATCCTTCATGTCCAGTACGTCCGAACGGAGAATCGGCCTGGGCATATCCGCCCTGGGATCTCTCCCCGGCTTCTCCAGTTCTTTCGCGATATCCTCCAGCGTGGCATCGCCGACACCGAATTCTTCAGCCAGAGCAGCTTCTTTCTTCTTATCCCTTAGAAGGGCGGATGCACCGGTAATACACCCTTTCCTTATATCTTCAGCGGAAAAACCCAGCTTCTCCAGAAGTTTTCCCGCCGCCTCGTAGGACTCCGGATGTACGCCGGTCATATCGAGCGGATTCGATCCGTCTCGGATCCTGAGAAAACCCGCACACTGCTCATAGGCCTTCGGTCCCAGGCCGCTGACCTTCAGCAGCTGTCTGCGGTCGCTGAACCTGCCGTTGGTCTCACGCCAGCTGACGATCGACTTCGCAGTCTTCTTCGTAATACCGGAGACATACTCCAGCAGAGAGAAGGAAGCGGTATTCAGATCCACGCCTACGTTATTGACGCAGGACTCAACCACGCCCTCCAGCTTTTCCCCCAGCTTTTTCTGATTCATGTCATGCTGGTACTGGCCGACGCCGATGGACTTCGGGTCGATCTTGACCAGCTCTGCCAGCGGATCCTGCAGACGCCTCGCGATGGACGCCGCGCTCCTCTGCCCCACGTCGAAAGAGGGAAATTCCTCCGTAGCCAGCTTGCTCGCCGAATAGACCGACGCGCCGGCTTCATTCACTATCACATACTGTACTTTTTGGGGAATCTCGGAGATCAGCTCGGCTATGATCTGCTCCGACTCGCGCGAGGCGGTTCCGTTTCCGCAGGAAATCAGGGTAATGCCGTATTTCTCAATCAGCTTTTTCAGAGTCTGCTTCGCGGCGGCAATCTTTGCCGGCGTGGTCGGAGCGGTCGGATAGATGACAGCCGTGTCGAGAACCTTTCCTGTATCATCCACCACGGCCAGCTTGCAGCCGGTCCTGAAGGCCGGGTCCCAGCCGAGCACTACCTGTCCTGCAATCGGCGGCTGCATAAGAAGCTGTCTCAGATTCTTCCCGAAGACATCTATCGCTCCGTCCTCTGCCTTCTCTGTCAGGCTGCTGCGGATTTCACGCTCGATCGCGGGGCTGATCAGCCTCTGATAAGCGTCCAGGCAGACTGCCCTGAGAACCGGTGCGCAGGGGGACGACGGATCTGTAATTACCCGCGTCTCCAGCATCCGTACGCAGCTCTCCTCCGGAGCATCGATGCCCACGGAAAGGACCTTCTCCGCCTCTCCTCTGTTAAGGGCCAGCACACGGTGGCCCGCCGCGCTCTTCACAGGCTCCTCATAATGGAAGTACTGCGCGTACACAGACTGCGGATCTTCCATATCTTTCTTTACTTCGCTTTTCAGGACCCCCTCCCGGACTGTGGCTTCCCGGATCTCCGCGCGAAGGTCCGCACGGTCGGAGATCTCCTCCGCCAGGATATCGGAAGCGCCCTGGATGGCTTCCTGAACCGTCTCCACACCTTTTTCGGGATCGACATAAGGAGCAGCCGCCTCCTCAACGGTGCAGCTCATCTCCTGGGCCATGATCTGCTCAGCCAGACCCTCAAGTCCCTTTTCACGGGCGATCGTAGCCCTGGTTCTGCGCCTGGGCTTGTAAGGACGGTACAGATCTTCCAGCTCCACAAGGGTAAGGGCCCCGGCAATCTGCTCCCTGAGCTCTCCGGTCAGCTTCCCCTGCTCTTCAATTGCTTTCAGGACGGTCTCCTTGCGCTCCTCCAGAGAGCGAAGATATCTCAGCCTCTCATCCAGCATGCGAAGCTGTTCATCATTCAGCGACCCGTGAGCCTCCTTGCGGTAACGGGCAATGAAAGGAATGGTGTTCCCGTCATCGATCAGCTTCACCACTGCCTCGACCTGCCACTCATGTACAGAGAGCTCTTCTGCGATCACTTTACTGATATTCATAATATCTACTCCTGTTTCTCTGTCCGTCCGCGCTGTGCGGACGCAAAGCTGTATTTCCGTAAATATTCCGTTCTCCGGAAGATGCATCGTTTATTATCGGATTAGTTAAGGGCCTCTGTCAAGGCAAACTTTGCCCACCGACAGCCCCGGGAAAGAGTTGCTATTCACGGCCCTCCACACATCAGGCCGTGAATAGTAACGGGAAGTGTGAAGATTCGATGAAGAATGCCTTCGTTCAATTGTTTTGTCCCTTTCGCGGTGTTAAGATGAAATCATAGTTTCCGTCTCTGCCCGAATGGTGCATTTAAGCTCCGCACAGAGAGAAGATGGCAGCAGGCGGATACCCGTACTGCATCAAACTTTAAAAGGAGGCTGAACTCTTTGAACGATTCTTATCAGGACCCTTCTTCGGGTTTTCATACTTCAGGACCTGATTCAGCGGAATCATCTTCCGGAACGGACCATTCTTACCGGGACAGGTCGTCCGGTCCGGGCGGCGCCCCGGTCATGGACAATCCTTATGCCCGTGAAAAAATGGCTGTGGCCGCCCTTTTTCTGGCTGTCGCCGCCATCATCACCTTCCAGGTTTTCTTTATATCGATGCCTCTCGGGATCTCCGCTGTGATCCTTGCGCTGCTTTCCCGCGGAGAAGGCTCCATGGTCCGTCGGGCCAGGGCCGCCCTGTGCATCGGCGCGATCGCCGCTTCCCTTTCCGCCGCCATTACCGGTTATTCCGTCTATTCTGTGATGACAGACCCGGCTCTGAGGCGTGAATTTGAAAAGCTTTATGTCTATTATACAGGGCAGGAATTTCCATTTCCGTCCGAATCCGGCTCCGGCTTTTCTTCCGGCAGCCCGGACGCATCGCTCTCCGAGGATCCGCAGACTCTGATCCAGGATATCCTGTCCGGCAACTACAGAAAGAAGAATGACAGCCTCAAAGAGGCGGCGGATTCAGGCAGCAGTGCTGACAGCAGCATTGACGGGCTCCTGAACAATTCCGCCGGCGGCTCATCCGTATCAGGGAAAGGAGGCAATTATATATGAAAAGCCTGACTTCCTTTTCCCGGATCAGATCAGCAGCCCGGCAGAATCTGGCCGGCAACTATATGACATTTTTCCTGGCCATTGTCGTCGCGGTCGGACTCTCCTTCGCGATCGACAGTATCCTCTCCTGGGCGGCCGCCCCGCTGCTTGCAGGTCAGAGTCTCTTTAATCTGATTGCCAGCCTGATGGTGACTTGCCTGGTTTACTCTTTCATCACGGTACTCCAGGCCGGGATACTCTATGTGTCCCTGAATATCGCAAGGCGTTCCGAGGCATCCGTCGGCGATGTGCTTCTGGGCTTCCGCTATCATCCGGAAACGGCCATAGCGATCTCCCTGCTGACCGCCCTGCTGAGAACAGTCTGTACGCTGCCCCTTTATCTTGTCATGGACCGGATCTATGCCGTCGGCATCTACAGCGCGGCCGGAGCCGGAAAAGCCATATCCCCGGCTGCGGCGGTGCCCGCTTTTCTGGCTGCCCTCGCGGCTGCGGTTGTCCTTGATTTTCTGATCCTTTATTCTTACAGCCAGGCCCTGTTTCTGTATATTGACCACCAGGACTACAGTGCGCTGCGCTGCCTTAGGGAAAGCAGGCTGCTGATGAAGGGCCGCAGGATCCGCTATCTGATGCTCAACCTGTCCTTCCTGGGATACGCCGTCCTCTCCGTCCTCTCGCTGGGACTGGGCTGTGTCTGGACGATCCCTTACTATAATGTAAGCTGTGCGGAGTTTTACATGGATCTGTCCGGAAACTACAGCGGGTACTGAGAGGCCCGGAAAGCAGAAGCACCTTAAAAACCCCGGCGCGGGGAGAAGCATCTCATCACAGACGCTTCTTCCCGCTGCCGGGGCTTTTTCTGTTTTTTCTGTTTTTTCTGATTCCGGGTCTTCAGTCAAGCACCTGCCGGATCCCTGCCATCAGCTCGTCAAAGCTTTCATATGCCGGCAGTTCAGGATGGTCCGCCTTGATCTTTTCGGTACTGCGGAAAAGAAAACCGGCTTTCGAGGCCAGGATCATATCCAGATCATTGTAGGAATCACCCGCCGCAATCGTCTGATAACCGATCGACTGCAGCGCCTTTACCGTGCTGAGCTTGGAGTTCTGAATCCGCATGCGGAAGCCGCTGATCATTCCATCCTCCGCAACTTCAAGGGTGTTGCAGAAAATAGTCGGCCAGCCCAGTTTTTTCATCAGGGGTGTCGCAAACTGCGTAAAGGTATCGCTGATTATGATCACCTGCGTCAGAGAACGGAGTTCATCCAGAAATTCCAGCGCCCCCGGGAGCGGGTTGATCCCGGAGATGGTCTCCTGGATCTGTGTCAGTCCGAGATTGTGTTCGCGGAGGATCCCGAGCCTCCAGTTCATCAGCTTATTATAATCCGGCTCATCTCTTGTTGTTCTTGTAAGCTCCGGTATCCCGGACGCCCTGGAAAAGGCGATCCAGATCTCCGGTACCAGTACTCCCTCCAGATCAAGGCATACAATATCCATGGCTGTTTCCTTCCTCCCGCTGCTTGCTGAAACTGTGTCATGCCGTCCGGAATATACATACGGATCACTCCGCATCCGGCCATCTGATCAGAAACTGCTCCTCCCTGCAGGCACGGCAAAGCAGAAGCCTGTCTCAGAACTTTCTTCCGCCTCCGCCGGCTGAATGCCCGCTCGAGGTATGATGCGTGGTGCTTGTGTGTGAATGACCTCCGCCTCCTCCGCCTGTATTGCGCGGGATATGGCGGTGCGTTACGAATCTGCGCACAAAGCTGTCCTGCTTCATGTTCAGGTTCAGGTGTACATTGTCATGAAAAGAATAGTTTTCCTTCTCAGGGAACTTCAGCTGGTATTTTGCCCGGATGCCGAAAAAACTGCCCGCGGCTGTCAGCAGGCCGATCAGTCCCGCAAGCAGTCCCTCTCCGAATGTGACGCCCTTCGGCTCGGAATAATAGGTATAAGTCCCGGTATCCTCGTCATACTGTACCGTTCCGTGCTCAACTCCCTGATTCAGGAAGCGCTGCGTATCGGAAAGCATGGACCGGAATACCTCATCAAAATCCCCGCTGCTGGCATACCCGTAGGCATGATCCAGGATCGCATCCCTCCTGTCGTCATTGATGTACCAGATCATTCTTCCCTCTGTTGTCAGGTAGAATTCCCGGTTGTCCATATCGATCAGGTAGCAGGCTCCTTCGTAGGTTCCTGTCAGGGACTCGAAATAGTCGTCCGAAAAGCTTCTGGTGCTTTTCCCGCCCGTATCGTCCGTAGTGACGACACGGATATCCATATTGTTATCCAGGGAAATCTGCTCCGCAAGGGAGAGAAGATCCCGTTCCTCCTCATCGCTGAGAATTCCCGCCATGTCCTCTATGCTTGCCCGGTCCGTCCGCTCCGCGTAGAGAGGAGCCGCACAGGCCTTCCCCGCAGAGAAAAAGAAAAGCGCCGCCAAAAGCAGTGACACAGGCAGAAAGTTCAGGAGCCGCGCGCTCCGGCTGATCAGGGCCGGCCCAGCGCAGGCAGTTTCATGAAAGCGATTCTGCATATCTGTTATCATCTAAGGCCCTCCTCCCGGAAAATCAGATCATGAAATAACCGATCAGCATGGAAACGACAAAGGCCGCCGCTCCTAAAGCAGCCGAGAAGCCCGCAAGCCTGCCCGCCGATACCGGAAGCCGTCCCTGTACCTCGCCTGTATCTCCGTTCATGGCGAAATAGTACTTTTTTGTGCTCCCTCTTCCATATGTCAGGACCCAGACGGGCAGAAGCAGATACTGCCAGCGTTCATTGCGGATATCATAGTGGGAATTCTCCACTGTTACCGTCTGATAGCCGGTAACAGTATTGCGCATGGCTGTAAGGGCATAGGAGCGGGCTTTATCCGTCAGTGCTTTTGAGATATCCTTTGTCGAAACGTCCCGCCGCTGCGCCACGAAGCCCTGGAGGAATCCCATGGAGAAATCCTCCACATCCCTCATATTATAGGGCATGACCGCGTCGATCAGCCGGTGATCGTTCTGTTTGAGTGCCTGGGCAACCTGCCCCTCCACGCGCACGCTGCCTCCCCTCTCAAAATGGTAAATGGAGGTCTCCGTGTACTCATCATCCCCCGACATCCAGACCCGGATCCGGTCCATCCGCCCGTTGGCATAGCCGGACAGTTCACAGTCATAGACCCAGAAGGGATAATAGACGCCTGTCAGTTTTTCGATCTGCTCTTTGCTGAAGAAGGACGCAGGGACGAATTTTTTGCTCCGGACGAACTTTATAAATTCTTCTTCGGCCCTGTCCCTGTTGTATTTGAAAGGAATGATCTTGTCCGGAAGATATTCCCCGGACAGTTTTCCCTGCAGAACAACCGGATTATGGCAGTAGTAGCAGAAGGTTGCGGCTGTGGCGGCGTCCGTGACAATCTCGGCTCCGCAGCTGGGGCAGGTATAGATGACCGCCTCCCCGCTTCCATGATGAAAAGAAGGGCCCGATGTGCCCGCTTCTTCACCCCCGACGCCCGCGGGTCTTTCCGTCTCTTTTCCGGGCCGGACAGAATCCTGCTGATTTCCTGCGGCAGACTGAGGACTGTTTTCTTCAGGCGTCTTATCATAGTCAAACGTGTCCTTCCGGTCAGCCGCCTGATCCGGCGAAAGCGCGTCCAGCTCATTCTGTGTGAAAACAGAATTACAGAATTCGCAGCGGAACTTCTGGACAGAGGGATCAAATACCAGCCCGCCGCCGCAGTTGGGGCACTTAAAGGTAATCGTAGCCATGTTCCCACTCCTCCTGTATTCCATAGGAAAGCCGGCTGCCGGCTCCATCCTGTGAAGTCGGCTGCCGGCCGGTCAGTTTCTTTTTTCAGTTTATTCCGGTTTCTTCGTTCCGCAGTTCATGCAGAAGTTTCCGCCGTTCAGTGTACCGCATTCCGGGCAGAACCACTCTCCCGGCTGCTTCATCCTGGGAGCCGACGGGGCCTGTTCCTGCTGGAACTGCTGGCCCTGTGCCTGATACTGATTCTGCTGGTACTGCATCTGCGCCTGATTGGTGCTGCTGGCGGACTGCATGAAACCGCCTGCCGCACCCATGCCCAGATTCATGCCCATATAGGCCGCACCCGCGCCTGCCGTATTTGAGCCCGCAGCCTGCAGACCGCTCGCGATGGCGCTCTGTACAAAGCCTTCGCGAATCGTGGGATCCTGCATCATGGCGCCCTGGTTGCGCATGTTGATCAGCTTCTGGGATTCCTCGTCGTAGGAGATGCTGGCAATGCCGACACTCACTACTTCAAGGCCTCTTCCCTGTGTCCAGCTTTCATCCAGGACACCGGCCATGTACTTTGAAAGCTCCATGCTCTTGGAAGCGACGTAGGAGATGCGGATTCCATCCGCGCTCATCTGATTGATCGCCGCCTGGAGGGCTTCCATGAACTCCGCCAGATACTGATCGTTGATATCCGCCACATCCACCTGGACGGCATTTCTCGGGACCGCGTTCGCGTAGAACAGAAGCGGATTATTCACTTTGACCGAGTAGGTGCCGTGCGCGCGGAGGAAAAGCTCCGCGTTGTAGAAGCTGTCGAAATAGTTGACCGGGTTGCGGGTTCCGAACTTGATGCCCTTGATTTCCTGGGTATTGATATAGTATACCTTCTGGGACTGCGGTGTTCCGCCGCCGAATTTGAACCTTTCCCAGGCTTCCTTCAGGCTCTCTTTAAACTGTCCCTGGAAAAGAGACGGCTGAGAAGAATTGTCGACGATGAAATATCCGGGCTCTGCGGAATAGTCGATGATCTTGCCGCCGTCCACCAGGATCATAAAGGTATTATCATACACATGAATCACAGATCCGTTGGAGATAACATCACTGCTGCTGAAACCTCTCTTTCCCCTGACGCGTCCCTGTACAAACAGAGTCTGTGCGCCCATGCTGACCGGTTCCACTACATCCTGAAACTGATCATTGAGAGTCCCCGTTACCGAACCGACCGCTGCTTTAATAAGTCCCATAGTATCCTCCTCCCAAAACAATATTTTTGTACCAGGGCGCAATGCCCCGGATAACTATTTTGCAGCCAGGTCTGCAGGAAGCGCAGCCGTGGCCAAAATATGTCTCCTCCCTGACTGATCCGACGGCTCTTCGCCCGTCAGTCCAGATTCTGGGCTTTCCGGTCCGGGCGGCCCAGGGAATCCCATTTCAGATAGGCGTTGATGAAGGGATCCAGGTCCCCGTCCATGACCGCCTGCACATTGCCGGTCTCATAGCCGCTGCGGAGGTCTTTGACCATGGTATACGGCTGGAAGACATAAGAGCGGATCTGGGAGCCCCAGGCGATATCCTTGACCTCGCCGCGGATCTCACCGGCCTTTGCCTTGTTTTCCTCAATCTTGAGCATATACAGCTTGGCCTTCAGCATCTGCATGGCCTTGTCCTTATTCTGGAACTGGGAACGCTCATTCTGGCAGGTCACCACGATTCCGGTCGGGAAATGCGTGATGCGGATGGCGGACGAAGTCTTGTTGATATGCTGTCCGCCGGCACCGCTCGACCGGTAGGTGTCAATGCGGATATCCTCATCGCGGACCTCAACGTCCACATCCTCCTCGATATCCGGCATGACATCGCAGGACACAAAGGAAGTCTGCCTCTTGCCCGCGGCGTTGAAGGGGGAAATGCGGACAAGACGGTGAATCCCCATCTCTGAGCGCATAAGCCCGTAGGCATTCTCCCCGTTGATCTGGAAGGTCACGGATTTGATGCCTGCCTCATCGCCGTCCAGATAATCCAGAAGTTCAGCGGAAAAGCCTTTCTTGTCGATCCATCTGGAATACATGCGGTAGAGCATGCTGCACCAGTCGCAGGCCTCCGTTCCCCCGGCGCCCGGGTGGAGGGTCACGATCGCGTTATAGCGGTCATACTCTCCTGACAGGAGGGTCTTGATCCGGATCGCCTCGAAGTCCGCTTCGAAATCCGCAAGGGTCTGTTCAATATCCGGTATGACAGAGGCGTCTTCCTCCTCATTCCCCATATCGATCAGGAGCTCCGTCTCCTCATACTGGCTGCGCAGACGGCTGTATGTCGCCACGTCGTCCTTCAGCGACCCCAGGTCCTTCATGATCTTCTGGGACTGCTCGGGATTGTCCCAGAAGGACGGCTCCGCCATGGTTCTTTCAAGCTCCTCGATCCTGCGTTCCTTGTTTTCAAGGTCCAGGGAACTTCTCATCTCTTCCAGAGGCTGTTCATAAGTCTTCAGTTTTGCCTTGAATTCATCCAGTTCTATCACAGAAAACCTCTCTCTCAGGCGCCTTTTCTGCCATGGCACTGCTTATACTTCAGGCCGCTGCCGCACGGACAGGGATCGTTCGGATAAATCTTCTTGGCCTGGCGTTTCTTAGGCGCGCGCACCGCCGTGTCGTCACGGTTGGTTCCGGTCACCTTGGCGACCTCCTCACGCTCCACCTTCTCCTCCACTCTGACATGGTACATCATCTTCAGAGTGTCTTCCTGGATGGCTGCCGTCATGGCGTTGAACATGTCGTAGCCTTCCATCTTATACTGAACCTTCGGATCCTTCTGGCCGTAGGCGGCAAGGCCGATTCCCTGGCGCAGCTGGTCCATATCGTCGATGTGCGTCATCCAGTGGCGGTCCACCGATCTGAGAAGGACGACACGCTCGATCTCACGCACATCCGCGCCGGCTGCCGTCAGTTCCTCCTCCTTGGCCTGGTAAAGGGCTTTCGCGTCCCCTTTCAGCTTCTCCACAAGGCTGTTTTTGCTCTGTCCTGCGACATAGTCCTTTGTTATGACCGGGAGCGGGATAATGGGTCTCAGATAATCGTTCAGTTCCTGCAGATCCCACTCCTCCGGGGATGCTCCGGTCTCGCCGACCACCAGGTTCACGCTGCCTTCCACCGTATCATCGATCATCTGCATGACCGACTCGCGCATATTCTCGCCGTCCAGCACCTTGCGGCGCTCCGCATAGATGATCTCTCTCTGCTCATTGTTGACCTGGTCATACTCGAGCAGGCTCTTGCGGATCGCGAAGTTGTTGGACTCGATCTTCTGCTGTGCCTTCTCGATCGCGGAAGAAAGCATCTTATGCTGGATCTGTTCGCCTTCCTGAACGCCCAGCGCCTTGAAGGTCGACATCATCTTCTCGGAACCGAACAGGCGCATCAGGTCGTCTTCCAGGGAGATGTAGAACTGGGATTCACCCGGGTCTCCCTGACGTCCGGAACGGCCGCGCAGCTGGTT
>DGHP01000198.1:16400-17647 GCA_002392705.1 Lachnospiraceae bacterium UBA3845
ATATCCGTACCACGGCCTGCCATGTTCGTCGCGATGGTGACTGCGTCATGTACGCCGGCATCCTTGACGATCTCGGCTTCAAGCTCATGGAACTTCGCGTTCAGGACGTTATGCTGAATGCCTTCCCGTCTGAGCATGCCGGACAGAAGTTCGGACACCTCGATCGTGATGGTGCCCACCAGTACCGGCTGATGCTTCTCATGGGCTTCCTTGACGGCATTGACGACAGCCCTGTACTTCTCTTTCTTGGTCATGTAGACCGCGTCATCGAGGTCTTTGCGGATTACAGGCTTGTTGGTCGGGATCTCGATAACGTCCATGCCGTAGATATCGCGGAATTCCTGTTCTTCCGTGAGAGCGGTACCGGTCATGCCGCATTTCTTCCTATACTTGTTGAAGAAGTTCTGGAAGGTGATGGTCGCCAGCGTCTTGGACTCTCTCTTGATCTTGACGTGCTCCTTGGCCTCTATGGCCTGATGCAGACCGTCGGAATAGCGGCGGCCCGGCATGATGCGGCCTGTAAACTCATCGACGATCAGGACTTCATCGTCCTTGACCACATAGTCCTGGTCGCGGAACATCAGGTTGTGGGCGCGCAGAGCAAGAATAATGTTGTTCTGGATCTCGATATTCTCCGGATCGGACAGATTCTCGATCTGGAAGAATCTCTCGCACTTCTCGATACCCTGCTGGGTGAGGGTTACGATCTTGTCCTTTTCATTGACGATAAAGTCTCCGGTCTCGGTGATCTCTTCCCCCATGATGGCGGTCATCTTCGTGACTTCGCCGCTGGCCTCGCCCCGCTGCAGCTGGCGTGCCAGGATATCGCATACCTCATACAGCTTGGTGGACTTGCCGCTCTGGCCGGAAATAATCAGAGGCGTTCTCGCCTCGTCGATCAGGACCGAGTCAACCTCGTCGATGATGGCGTAGACCAGATCGCGCTGTACCAGCTTTTCCTTATAGATGACCATATTGTCACGAAGATAGTCGAAACCGTCTTCGTTGTTGGTGACATAGGTAATATCCTTGTTGTACTGTTCTCTTCTCTCATCGGATTCCATGGCGTTCTGGATGCATCCGCAGGTAAGGCCGAGAGACTCATGGACCGGTCCCATCCACTCCGCGTCACGCTTTGCCAGGTAATCATTGACTGTGATGATATGGACGCCTTCTCCGGTGAGCGCGTTCAGATAAGCGGGGAGCGTGGAAACCAGCGTTTTTCCTTCACCGGTCTTCATCTCGGC
>DGHP01000198.1:17692-18163 GCA_002392705.1 Lachnospiraceae bacterium UBA3845
TCTTCATCTCGGCGATACGGCCCTGGTGCAGGATGATTCCGCCGATCAGCTGAACCCGGTAAGGCTCTGTGCCGTTGACGCGGCGCGCTGCCTCACGGACAGTCGCGAACGCTTCCGGAAGCAGAGAATCCAGGCTCTCGCCGTTCTGGTAGCGCTTTTTGAACTTGTCCGTCTGGGCGCGGAGTTCCGCGTCTGACATCGCCACCATGGTATCCCGCAGGCTCTCAATTTTATTGACGAGCGGCATGATCTTCTTGAGCTCGCGCTCAGAATGCGTGCCGAACACCTTTTCCATAAAGCCCATGTTGCTATTACTCCTTTAACTGTTTGCTG
This sequence comes from Lachnospiraceae bacterium UBA3845, assembly GCA_002392705.1. Taxonomy (GTDB): domain Bacteria; phylum Bacillota; class Clostridia; order Lachnospirales; family Lachnospiraceae; genus Porcincola. The sequence continues at coordinate 18,026 of DGHP01000198.1, forward strand.
TTTCTTCCATCATCAGGCCAGTGAAAATACTGCCCTGCAATTTTCAGATAATCTGTATTATTTTACCACGCTGATACCTGTCTGTCCAGTACAGCGTTCCCGCGTCCCTGCCGGCGTATAAGCGTTCCCGGACGCCCT
>DGHP01000198.1:18246-21543 GCA_002392705.1 Lachnospiraceae bacterium UBA3845
GTTCCCGGACGCCCTCCCGGGGTATAAGCGTTCCCGCACCCTTGCCGGGGCGGCGTCCCTGGACGGAAAAAGCCCCGCGCCTGACAGCGCGGGGCAGTAAACTCTGTGGTAAAGATACGTTTCCCTTTTCTCTCAGGCTTCCTGCCTGTCTGCCGCCGGAACTGCCCGGTCAGACCGGCAGCCTGTCAGATCGGCTCATCGTCAGGCTTCCGGCTCAATCAGGCCGTAGGTGCCTCCCTTTCTCTTGTAGACGACATTGACCTGATCTGTCTCCGCATTGCAGAAAACATAGAAGCTGTGTCCCAGAAGCTCCATCTGTACGCAGGCATCTTCCGGATACATGGGCTTGATATCGAAACGTTTTGTGCGGACAATACGGATCTCATCCGTCGGCTCGCTCTCCTTCTCCAGGAACTCTCTGCGGAAATTGTCCCCCGCCTGGTGGCGGTCGATCAGCTTCTGCTTATACTTGCGCAGCTGCCTCTCGATCACTTCCTCGACCAGGTCGATGGATACATACATATCGTTGCTGACCTGCTCCGAACGGATCACATTGCCCTTCAGCGGGATCGTGACCTCGATCTTCTGGCGCTCTTTTTCAACGCTCATCGTCACGATAATCGGGGTATCCGCCGTAAAATAACGCTCCAGCTTTCCAAGTTTTTCTGTGACGGCTTTCCGCAGGGAATCGGTCACTTCTATGTTCTTACCACTGATTGTAAATCTCATTCGCATGACCTCCTTTAAAAGAGTTTTCTGTGATTAGAGTATACCACAATCTTTTTGCAGGAACAATGAATAATGCGGGAGAGAAAAAAGAAGTTTGCAGACCATGAAAAGCAAACTTTTTATACCCCCTCAGCGGTCACAGGCCGCGAGCACCTCTGTGTAGGGCATCTGTCCGCCGAACAGATCCAGCGCGCTCCCGATCGTAACATCGATTCTGCCCGCGCCTTCCCTGCGGACGGCGGCAAGGTCATCAAAAGTCCCGATCCCTCCCGCGTAGGTCACCGCAAAATCCCTGCCGCTTTTTTCAAGGGCTTCCCGAAGCAGGCGGACCAGATCCAGCTCGGGTCCCTGCCTTCTTCCCTCCACATCGGCAGCGTGAATCAGGAATTCATCGCATTCTCCCATCAGCGCGGTCAGCGTATCTGAATCGAGGCATATCCGGGTAAAGTTCTGCCAGCGATCGGTCACGATGTAATACGCCCCGTCCTTTTTCCGGCAGCTCAGGTCCAGAACAAGGGACTCCTTTCCTACTTCCCGGATCATTTCCTGAAGATGTCCTTCGTTGAATTCCCCTCCGGAAAACACATAGGAGGTCACAATCACATGAGAAGCCCCCGCTCTGAGCCATGCTCCGGCGTTTCCCGGATTCACGCCCCCGCCGACCATCAGATCGCCCGGGCAGGCTTTCAGGGCTCCCTCCGCCTGGGCACGGGTCTGCTCATACCAGGGCGACGAGGGGGGATTGAGCAGGATCACATGTCCGCCCCTGAGTCCGTCCCTGTGATAAAAACGGGCAAACCAGGACGCGTCTGCTTCGGATACAAAGTTCTCGCTTGCCCGGTCATCCCTGTCCTCCAGGGACGCGCCGACAATCTGTTTGACTTTTCCGTTGTGAATATCGATACAGGGTCTGAACCTCATCCTCTCAGCAGTCTCCTTCCGCAGGCGCATCTGCCCTCTATTTCCGTAAATCAGAAAACCCGGATCTATTCAATTCAGATATTGAAAGAATCCGACGATTCCCCCGATCAGAAGAGTCCGACGATTCTTCCGTCGCTGAGCACATCGATCCGCTCCGCCGCGGGTGACTTCGGCAGTCCGGGCATCGTCATGATCTCTCCGGTCAGAGCGACCACAAATCCGGCTCCCGCCGAAACCTTGAGATTGCGCACAGTCACTTCGAAATCGGAGGGTGCCCCGAGCGCTTTCGGGTTATCCGTGAGGGAGTACTGGGTCTTCGCCACACAGATCGGCATATTCCCGCAGCCCAGAGCTTCAAGCTGGGCGGCCTGGGTCTTTGCCTGCTGGGTAAGGACGACGCCCTTTCCGCCGTAAACCCTCCGGACGATCTGGTTCAGCTTATCCTCGATCGAGCCGGTCAGCTCATAGCTGAAATGGAAATCATTCGGCTCTTCGCACAGACGCACAACCTCGCGGGCGAGGTCCGTCCCGCCTTCGGAGCCCTTTGCCCATACTTCGGAGAGAACCGCATTCACGCCGAGCGCACGGCATTTTTCTTCCACCAGCCTGAGTTCCTTCTCCGTATCGGTCGGGAACGCGTTGATCGCTACCACGCAGGGCAGGCCGTAGACATTCCGGATGGTGCTGACGTGATGCAGCAGATTCGGAAGTCCCGCTTCAAGCGCGTCAAGGTTCTCCTCATTCAGCGCTTCCTTGGCCGCGCCGCCGTGGTGCTTGAGGGCGCGTACTGTCGCGACGATCACAACCGCATCCGGTTTCAGGCCTGCAGCCCGGCATTTGATATCGAGGAACTTCTCCGCCCCGAGGTCCGCGCCGAAGCCGGCTTCCGTGACACAGTAATCCGCCATCTTCAGAGCCATCCTGGTTGCCGTCACGGAGTTGCATCCGTGGGCGATATTGGCGAAGGGGCCTCCGTGGATCACGACCGGGGTGTGCTCCAGCGTCTGTACCAGATTGGGCTTCAGGGCATCCTTCAGCAGGGCTGCCATCGCGCCCTGGGCATGAAGATCGCCTGCGGTCACCGGCTTCTGCTCCGAAGGCTTGCCGTAGGTGTAGCCTACGATCAGTCTGGACAGGCGCTCCTTCAGGTCCTCGATTCCGGAGGACAGGCACAGAACAGCCATGACTTCCGACGCGACGGTGATATCATAGCCGTCCTCGCGCACTACGCCGTTTGTTCTTCCGCCCATCCCGTCCACAACATAGCGCAGCTGACGGTCATTCATGTCCACGCACCTTCTCCAGGTGATCTTGCGGGGATCGATATTCAGCGGATTGCCCTGGAAGATCGAATTGTCCACCATGGCTGCGAGAAGGTTGTTGGCCGCGCCGATCGCATGAAAATCTCCTGTGAAATGAAGATTGATGTCCTCCATCGGTACTACCTGGGCATAGCCGCCTCCCGCCGCTCCGCCCTTAACGCCGAAGACCGGGCCGAGGGAAGGCTCCCTGAGGGCTGCGCAGACTTTCTTTCCGATCCGGCTCAGAGAATCAGCCAGTCCCACGCTTGTGGTTGTCTTGCCCTCTCCTGCCGGAGTGGGATTGATCGCGGTTACCAGGATCAGCTTTCCGTCGGGTCTGTCCGCC
>DGHP01000026.1:0-1223 GCA_002392705.1 Lachnospiraceae bacterium UBA3845
CAGAAGACAAAAAAGCCAGGCAGCCCGCTGCCTGGCAATCAATGATTCCGTCAGTATAATAATGTTACCCGATGTAGGCTGCATTCACAAGACCGGTGATGTTGAAGTCGGGGGAATATACCCTGACGTATGTGGCCGGTACGCCGTTCAGGCCGGTACCCTGTACGTATTCGCCTACGATCTGGACCAGCTGGCCGTTCCTCGGACCGTTGTGGATGATCTCGTTCTCATAGTTGAAGCTCGGCGCGGTGCGCATTGCCAGATAACCACCCTCCTTTACCTGTTTACGGCGATCCAGGCGCCGTCCCTTTTTTCATAACGATGTGTTCCCTTCATGCGGTAGGTCCCTCTCGCACCATAGGCATTGGCGTTCAGGACAGAAGTATAGGTGATCTGAGCTTTATCGCCATCCACCTTGATCACCGGATCGGCAATTCCGATGGTAAAGTAGTTGAGACTCCCGTCGGCAACGTCTGAGAAGTATTCTTCCCTGGTCTGCTGCCTGCCGCTCATGTGTGTAAAGACCATATCCTCTGAGACAAGCTCCCGCATGGTATCGATGTCTGCATCTGTCATGGCCTGACAGTATCTTGCCTGTGCATAAAGGACAGCCAGTTCCTCTTCATTCAGGGAAGAGATGTCGATTCCCGTAATGTTAACATTTGATAACTGTTCAAAATCATATTTCATTGTTTCCCCTGTCTCCTCGCTTTCTGCAGTTGGTATTGTGGATGCTTCCGATGTCTCTGACTCTGCAATGCTCTCCAACTGAGATTCCGATGCGGGTTCATCTGATCCGGCACTGCAGGCACCCAGAAGGAGAGCGAGGCTCAAAACGGCTGTGAACAGGATTGCTTTCTTCATGACTCTGCCCCATCCAGCTGTCTGATGACTTTGGCCGGATTTCCGCCGACTACCGTATTCGCCGGAACATCCTTGGTGACGACTGCACCGCCTGCGATCACAGCATTATCTCCGACATGAACACCGGGCATAATGCTGACACCTGCTCCGATCCAGACATTGTTCCCGATGACGACCTTTCTGCATTTGAGCACATACCGGTTCGTCAGATCGTGATTGTCTGTCACGATTGTCACATGAGGGCCGATCTGGACATTGTCCCCGAATTCGATTCCGCCAATAGACATTGCGGTGAAATTGTGATTGATAAAGACGTGCTTCCCGAAAGTGATCTGCTTAGGGAAGTCTATCTGTGTCGG
>DGHP01000026.1:1281-3320 GCA_002392705.1 Lachnospiraceae bacterium UBA3845
GTGAAAACACCGAGCCCCTCCGGAACTTCTCCGTCAAACAACTCACTGAAAGCCCGGCTCCATTCCTCAGACTGCGGCTCCGCATGATTCAGATGAAAAAGTGCCTTATCTGCTCTATGCAGTTCTGCAACAGCCGGACGGTACTCTTCAGACATCATATCTATGGGTTCGCCGCTCCTCAGCTTTTCAAATATGTTCATGAGATACCTCCATCCCGCTCGGAGTAACCAGGTGTGTTCTTTGTTGTTTTCTGTACATGCCCAGAGCGATCATACTTCCCGAAAACTCCATGAAGGGCTGTACAAGCATGAGTCCGTACATAGGCCACAGGAGATTTGCAAGGATCATCAGCGGCAGGTCCAGGATTCCTTTACGGAAGAAAGAAAGCACCAGAGCCTGTTTAGCGCTGCCGATTCCCTGGAAGACCGCGATCAGCATGAATTCGATATTAATAAACGGCAGCGCAATACAGCGAAGTCTTGTGAATACCGCACCGTAAGTAATCGTTTCCGGATCCGCAATGAAGAAGCGGACGATGAAAGGCGCTCCAAGTTCGATCAGGATAAAGAAGGCAGCCGAGAGGATCAATCCCAGCCGGATCGAGAAGGATACTGTATCATTCATCCTCTTCCAGTTTCCGGAGGCATAGTTGTAAGCAATCAGCGGCAGCACGCCGCTGGAGATGCCCTGCACCACCTGGAACGGGATGATCTCTATCTTTTGGGCGATGCCGAGTCCGGAGATCGCGCTGTCTGCATATCCGTTCATGAGGCGGATCATCACGCTGTTGGAGACGGATGCCAGAAGGATCTGCAGCGCAGCCGGAGTGCCGATGGAAAGGATGTCCTTCACGCTGCCCGCTGAGACCTTCTGAGGAAGGAGCGTCAGCTTCACGGCAGAGTCCTTTCTGTTTCTGACCGCATGCTGCAGAAGATACAGCATGGATACCGTATTCGACAGACAGGTTGCCAGTGCTGCACCGGCAACGTTCATATGCAGGGTGAAGATGAAGATCGGATCCAGGATGATATTCAGGATCCCGCCGACAGACATCCCTATGCTGGCAATCTTCGCCTTGCCCTGAGCGCGGACGATGTTCGCGAGGACCAGGTTAAGCACCGTTGGAAGTCCGCCGATCACGACCGTCCAGAAGAGATACTGTCTGGCAAAGTCCAGTGTCTTCCCGGAGCTTCCCAGGATACCAAGCATCTGTCTGCCAGATGCCCATACCGCAAGGGAATAAAACAGGATCACGGAGCCGGAAGCCCAGAGAGCGAATGTTCCAACCTTTCCCGCCTCTTCTTCCTTTCCGCTTCCTAAAAGTCTTGAGATCAGGCTTCCGCCGCCAATCCCAAAGAGATTGGCAAAGGCTGAGAGCAGCATAAAAATCGGATAGGAAACCGTAACCGCAGCCACCTGCAGCGTATCGCCGGTCTGTCCGATGAACCAGGTGTCCGCGAGATTATAAATCAGGACGATCAGCTGACTAATTACCGTAGGAACTGCCAGAGTGAAGACAACCTTCGGAACCGGCATCTGTTCAAATATCTGTTTTTCTTTTGTCTGTTCCATGTACCGGCTCCTGTACCTTTATCCTTCTTATCAATGGATCTTCACACTGTTGATCATCTTTGCGTACTGTGGGTCTTCGTTGCGTCCGAAGAAGGTCTGTCCGCTGTCCAGTACTGCGATCTCATCAAGGGAAGTCATGAATGCTGTTTTGGTCTTCTCATAGCCTGTATCCTGTACCCAGAGCTTTGTGGTAATGAAAAGTTCTTCTCTTGGAACGTCACACTTACGGATCGCAGCGCCGACAGCTTCTTCATTTCCATAGACCGCCGCTGTATCGATCAGGCGGTATCCGTGACGGATCGCGGTCAGGACGCTTTCCTCACACCTTCGGGTCTGCCACCTGAAACACACCAAAGCCAAGTACCGGCATCTTTACTCCATTATTGATCGTCCTGCATTCCATCATGATCTCCTCTTCCGCGTTTTGTTCTTACATGTCCCATTTAATTGGATGCTGATTGCTTCGG
>DGHP01000084.1 GCA_002392705.1 Lachnospiraceae bacterium UBA3845
GTCGACCACGGCAAGACGACCCTTGTGGACTGCCTGCTCCGGCAGAGCGGCGTATTCCGCGCGAATCAGGAAGTGACGGAACGTGTCATGGATTCGGGCGATATTGAACGCGAGCGCGGGATTACGATCCTGTCGAAAAATACGGCTGTTACCTATAAGAATACAAAGATCAATATCGTCGACACGCCGGGTCATGCAGACTTCGGCGGAGAAGTGGAGCGCGTGCTGAAGATGGTCAACGGTGTTATCCTTGTTGTCGACGCATTCGAAGGACCCATGCCGCAGACCCGTTTTGTCACCCAGAAAGCCCTCGCCCTCGATCTTCCGGTCATTGTGTGCGTCAATAAAATCGACCGTCCGGAAGCGCGCCCGACTGAAGTCGTCGATGAGACGCTGGAGCTTCTGATGGATCTGGACGCGTCGGACGAGCAGCTGGACTGCCCCTTCGTATTTGCCTCGGCAAAAGCGGGCTACGCCGTCCGTGAGCTCACGGACGAGCCGAAAGACATGTCCCCGCTCTTTGAGACGATTCTGGAGCACATCCCGGCGCCGGAGGGAGATCCGGACGGGCCGCTGCAGATGCTCATCTCAACCATCGATTATAATGAATATGTTGGAAGGATCGGAATCGGCAAGATCGACCGCGGAAACATCCGGGTCAACCAGGACGCCCTGCTGGTCAACCATCATGATTCCTCCAAAAAGCAGAAGGTCCGCATCACCAAGCTCTATGAGTTTGACGGACTGAAAAAGCAGGACGTCAGCCAGGCCTCCATGGGTTCGATCGTCGCCCTGAGCGGAATCGAAAACCTGAAAATCGGCGACACGGTCTGCGCAGTGGATACGCCGGACGCGATCCCCTTCCAGAAGATTTCCGAGCCGACCATCTCCATGAATTTCTGCGTCAACGACAGTCCGCTGGCCGGCCAGGAGGGCAAATACGTCACCTCCCGCCATATCCGCGACCGTCTCTACCGCGAGCTGAACACGGACGTGTCCCTGCGCGTGGAAGACACCGAGGACACCGATACCTTCAAGGTATCCGGACGCGGCGAGCTTCACCTGTCCGTCCTGATCGAGACGATGCGCCGGGAAGGATATGAATTTGCCGTATCCAAGGCGGAGGTCATCTACAAAAAAGATGAGCGCGGCCGCAAACTGGAACCGATGGAGATCGCCTATGTGGATGTTCCGGATGAATTCTCCGGCACGGTGATCCAGAAACTCTCCCTGAGGAAAGGGGAGCTTCAGGGCATGGGAAAAACCTCCGACGGCAGAACCAGGCTGGAATTCGAGATTCCTTCCAGAGGACTGATCGGTTTCCGGAACGACTTCATGACCGACACCAAGGGAACCGGCATCATCAATACCATCTTTGACGGTTACGGTCCCTACAAAGGAGATCTGCAATACCGCTCACAGGGAAGCCTGATCGCATTTGAAACCGGAACGGCAGTCGCCTACGGCCTCTTCAACGCCCAGGACCGCGGCACCCTCTTCATCGAGCCGGGCGCCAAAGTCTATTCCGGCATGGTTATCGGCCAGTCCGGCAAGTCGGAGGATATCGAGCTGAATGTCTGCAAGACCAAGCATCTGACCAATACCCGTTCCTCCGGCGCCGACGAAGCCCTGAAGCTGGTACCGGCAAAAGTCCTTTCCCTGGAACAGGCCCTTGAATTCATCGATACGGATGAACTGCTCGAGGTAACCCCGCAGTCCTTCCGCATCCGCAAGAAGATCCTGGATCCGCTTCTGCGCAAGCGCTCCATGTTCTCCAAAGCACAGAAGGAGAAGAACGCACAGCAGCAGTAAAGCTGCAGCAGAAAACATTAAAACAGACCGGAGGTGTACAGACGCGCACCGCCGGTCTTTCTTTTCCTGTATCTCAGCCGCCTGTCATGCCGCCGTCTTCTATCAGCTGACTGCAGTACAGGCTCCGCTGTCTGCGGCAGGACCGATGTCTTTCATTTCATCTGCGACAGGATCGCCACTTTCTGATTCTCGATATGGCGGCAGATCGTCCGGGCCGCCTGCTCCTCGTCCTTTTCCCGGAAAGCCTCGATCAGGGCCTTATGCTCCGAAACCAGATAAGGAAGACTCATCTCGATCTTGAGATTCTCCAGACGGTAGCGGTAGATCTGCTCGCGCAGGGAGGTCAGCAGAAGCTCCAGTCTCCGGTTGTGCGCCGCTTCCGTGATCAGTTCATGAAAATGAACGTCAGCCATGGCGCTCTTCGAAGGATTATTCAGATCCTCACCGGCAAGCAGGGACTGCTCAAATTCCTCCTCCGCCTGTTCAAGACGCGCAAGCATCTCCCTGTCCATATTCCGGCAGGCCTTCCGGACAGCAAGCTCCTCGAGGGCCATCCGCACTTCCAGGACATCCTTCAGATCCGAAGCCTCGATCCCCGCAACCACCGCGCCGCGGTGCTCGTTCATCTTCACCAGTCCGTCCATCTCCAGAAGACGGATCGCTTCCCTGACCGGCGTCCTGCTCATGCCCAGCTGGTTCGCCAGGTGCAGTTCCATCAGGCGGGTCCCCGGCTGAAGCCTGTTCTCCAGTATGGCGTCCCGCAGCGTCCGGAAAACAAGTTCCCGCAGCGACACGGTATCGTCATGATACAGTGTCAGATCAACGGGCTTATTATTCTTCTTCTCTCTGAATCCCTCCGGCATCGTCCGCTCAAACTTCCTCCCGCTGAATTCTCCCGTTTCCCGCATAAAAAGGCTCTGTCACGCAGAGCATCCTCGCATATCCATCCTCCCTGAGGACAGACGCGGCCTTCCGCGCATCCTCCCGTTTCTCAAAGATTCCGAAGACGGAAGGTCCGCTTCCGCTCATCATGGCAGCCAGCGCGCCATGCTCTTTCATCCGTTTCTTAATATCGGAAATAACAGGATAGGCCTGTTCCGTCACCGTCTCCAGGACATTGCCGCAGAGGCTGCACAGCCCTCTCAGGTCCCCTGCCTCCAGACAGCGGATCTGTCCGTCGATATCCGGATGGACCGTCTGCTCCGTCAGTTCCAGATGGGTGTATACGAATCTGGTCGACACATGCAGATCCGGCTTCGCAATCAGGATCACACAGGGCGGAATCGATGCAAGAGGGGTAAGAATATCGCCGATCCCCTCCGCCAGCGCGGTGCCTCTCATAATGCAGTAGGGTACGTCGGCCCCCAGCTTCACGCCCCGCTCCCGCAGCTGCTCCTGGGTCAGCTGCAGATGGAAGAGCCGGTTCATGCCGACCAGCACAGCCGCCGCGTCAGAGCTGCCGCCGGCAAGGCCTGCGGCTACCGGGATCTTCTTTTTCAGGTCGATAAAGACGCCCCCCTCAATTCCGAATTCCTCTATCAGAAGCCTGGCGGCTTTCACGGCCAGATTGCCGTCATCCGTCGGCAGAAAGCCGAGATTGGTACGGATCCTGACTCCTTCCGAGCGTGTCGCGGAAAGGCTGATGCTGTCAAACAGGCGGACCGTCTGCATGATCATGCGCAGATCGTGATAGCCGTCCTCCCGTCTGCCTGTCACATCAAGTCCCAGATTAATCTTCGCCATTGCCCTGAGATTAAGCTGTCTCATACCTTCGTTCTCCTCATACAGAAACTGCTGATCATCCTGCTGCGGCGATGCCGTTTCCGGATGCCCCCGGCCGCCTGATCAGAAACAGCGGACCGGAAAAAAACGGATCCGGCCGGCGGATCAGAAAGAATGGATCTGACCGGCGGATCAGAAAGAACGGATCCGGTCGCCGGATTCATCATTTTCCTTATCAATTCCCCGGATCTCAACCTGATAGGAATAGCCGCCATTTACCCTGACCGTGACGATATCCCCGACCTTATGCCGCATCAGTGCCTTCCCCAGCGGGGATTCGATCGATATCTGGTTGTTCAGAAGATCCCCCCGCATGGAGGTCACGATCCGGTAGCTCTCCTCACAGCCCTCCTCCATGTCATAGACATGGACCGTATTGTTCAGGCCCACCTCATCCGCGGCGGACTGGTCCGACACGATGATCGCTGTCTTCAGGACGCCTTCCAGATAACGGATCCGGCTCTCATTTTCACCCCTGTATTTCTTTGCGGCATGGTATTCAAAATTCTCGCTCCGGTCCCCCTGAGCGGCGGCTTCGGCAATCGCGGCGGCGGCTTCCTTCCGGATCACCAGCTTGCGGTGCTCCAGCTCCGCCTCAATCTTCGCCACATCGCCTTTGGTCAGTTTCTCTCTCATATCAGGTCTGTATCCTCACTTACTCTTTTTCATGCGCCCCGCTGCGCGGGGCATCTTACGCTATTTTACACTTTTTCCCCCGCAGAAGAAAGAGGCAACTTTCTTCTTGACAAAACCGCATTCGATGCGACAATGAAAAAGTCCGGTGCCATGCGCCGGAAGCGCATTCAGACATCCAGACAGAGGAGCGGAGAGATTATGAGACTACGCAATATTCCGGGAGCGCGCGAGGAGATCGCCGCCTGCCCCTATGTTGTGCAGGATGAGGAGATGGCCCGGATCCGCGGGCACTGGGCCGAGCGGTTCGGCAATGATCATCCCGTCCGGATCGAGATCGGAATGGGAAAAGGCCGTTTTCTGTCCCAGCTTGCCATGGAGAACCCGGAGATCAATTACGTCGGCATCGAGATGTATTCTTCCGTTCTTCTGCGCGCCCTGCAGAAGCGGCAGGACCTGGAGGAATCAGGCATCCACCTGGACAATCTCCTGTTCCTTCGCATGGACGCGAAGGACATCACGGACATCTTCGCGCCCGGCGAAGTGGACCGGATCTATCTGAATTTTTCGGATCCCTGGCCCAAGGACAGGCACGCCAAGCGGCGCCTTCCGGGACGTGCCTTTCTTGCCTGCTATTCCCGGATCCTTTCCCCGGGCGGAACGGTTGAATTCAAGACAGACAACCGGGACCTTTTCGAATACGCGGTCGAAGAAGCCCGCACGGCAGGCTGGATCATCAAGGGCTGCACCCGGGACCTGCACCGGGACCCGGTCATGCGCCGGGGCAACGTCATGACGGAATACGAAGAAAAATTCTCCGCGATGGGGAACCCTATCTGCAAATATATCATCCGGCCGCTGCACTGAAGTTCCGGTCCCTTCCGGATCTCTCTCCGAAAGGAATCTCGGCGGCAGGAATCTTTTGTGATACCGGTCCGGCGCAAAGCCGTCAGTGCATTCGGAACAGCTGCAGCATGCATCCGCGAAAGGAGGCTTCAGGATGGCTCAAAGACCGAAGCGCCTGATCGAAGGCGACTACCATATCAAGGAAAACCTTCAGCTTGACCTGTCCGATCCAAAGCGCGCGGCCCTGGTATGCAGGGCGCTCTCTTCCGAGACCAGGCTGCAGATCCTGAATGCCCTGATCGAAAGGTCCATGACCATTTCCCAGCTTGCGGAACATTTCTATCTCCCGGTCTCATCCATGTCGGTGCATATTCATATCCTGGAAGAGGCCGGGCTTGTAACCTCCATCTCCAATCCCGGCGTCCGGGGGACCAAAAAGCTCTGCGGGATCTCCGCCTCCAGCGTGGTCTTTGACCTGTTTGCCCATAAAAAAAAGATGCCCCTGCAGAAGGCTCCCGTCTATGTCAGCATGCCAGTAGGCAATTACAGCGACTGCGAGGTGATTCCTCCCTGCGGCATCGTCTCCACGAATCTTTATCTCTACCAGGAAGACTCCCCCTACGGCTTTTATATGCCTGACCATGTTCACGCCTCCCTGGTCTGGCTAACCGGAGGATACCTGGAGTACCGTTTTCCGAATGAAGCCCTGAACCGCGGCCATCCGTCCCGGATCCAGTTCTCCTTTGAGATCTGCGCGGAAGCGCCGGGTTATGATAATAACTGGCCATCCGATATCCGCCTGGAACTGAATCAGCGCCTGATCACCGTCCTGCACATCAAGGGAGATTACGGCGGACGCAGAGGGATCTATAACCCCTCCTGGTGGGATGACAGCAACAGCCAGTTCGGAGACTATATCATCCTGGATGTCACTCATTCCGGATGTTATCTGGGATCCGGCAAGGTCTCCGATGAGACTATTGAAAGCCTTGACCTTGCCGGCGGATATACTTTCTCTTTCCGTCTTTCCATTGCCGACCGGAAGGATCACCTCGGCGGCATGAATCTTTTCGGCCGCCAGTTCGGAGACTATGATCAGGATATCATTATGAAGGTGGAATACGAATGAACCGTATTCCACCTCTTTTAGTGCATTATCTTCCGTTTATTCTGCGGATTCCGACCTCACGGCAGTTAATCTCCCGGATCTTTTCGGGAGCGATCTTGAACTCATGATTCTCATCCAGCAGCCCGTTGATCTCCTGCTGTACATCAGAAACCTGCGTGTAACAGTATCCGGAGACATAGGGCAGGCACTTGATCGCAGTCGTTATCTTATCAAAGCGCTCCAGGAATTCCTTTTCATTCTTCACCGTATTGCCGTAGCCCCACTCGCCCTCCTTGCCGCCGGAGAAGGCGATGCCGCCGTATTCACTGATGATCACGGGCTGGCCCGCGTAGTCATAGCCTTCCGCCATGGCAGAGCGGTCCTTGCTGTGGTAGATCTCACCGGTTCCGATCTCCTCAAGATGATCCGCGTAGCGGTCATAGAACACATCTCCGTATTCTTCATAATCATGAAGGGTCAGAATATCGGAGATGGTATGCTCCCAGCCGTCATTGGTGATTACGGGCCTTGTGTCATCCAGGCTCCTTGTCAGGTAATAGATCGCTTCCGTAAACTCCTGCTGCTTTGTATCCGTCTTGATCTTCGGAACGCCCCAGGACTCATTGAACGGGGTCCAGGTGATGATGCAGGGATGATTCAGGTTCTGCCTGACGATCTCCAGCCATTCCCGGGTGAATTCCGCCACTGCCTCATCGCTGTACTCATAAGCGGCTGCCATCTCGCTCCAGACCAGCATGCCCTTCACGTCGCACCAGTAAAGGAAGCGCTCATCCTCTATCTTCATATGCTTCCTCAGGCCGTTGAAGCCCAGCGCGTGGATCTTGTCGATATCATCAATCAGCGCCTGCTCATCCGGCGGCGTCAGATGGGAATCCTTCCAGTATCCCTGGTCAAGGATCAGCCGCTCATAAAGCGGTGTTCCGTTCAGCAGGATATTGCCTTCCTCGATCCGGATCTCCCGCATGCCGAAATAAGAACGCGCCTCGTCCAGCAGCTCGCCGTCTTTCCTCACCCGGATCAGTACGTCGTAAAGCTCGGGCGATTCCGGCGTCCAGGTATGAATCCCCCAGGGCATCTCCTCCGGAAGATACAGGCTGATGGTATCCTTCACAAGGCTCCGGCTGACGGCTTTGCAGGAGGAGGCAATTCTCGTCCCGTCATATTCGATCAGGGTCTCGACCCAGAGATCCTCCCCTTTCCCGCAGCCCGCGATCTGGTAATCAAAGGACACCGTGCCCTCCTTCAGGCAGGGCGTAATCCTGACGCTGTCAAGGGAGATTCCGGACACCGCTTCCATCCAGACCGTCTTCCAGATTCCGGTTGTCTGAACATACCAGCAGCCGTAATTGTCCTTCGCCCAGCGCTGTTTGCCTCTGGGCTGCGCGATGCTCATGGAGTCCTCCGCCTTCACCGTGATATCATTTTCCCCCTCCTTCAGATACCCTGCGATATCGAAGGAGAAGCGGGCGTATCCGCCCCTGTGGCTGCCGGCGTATATGCCGTTCACCCACACCTTTGTCTCAAAATCACTTCCCTCAAAATGAAGCAGCACCCGGCCCTTCAGAGCCTCCGCCTTTACCGTAACCGTTCTGTGGTACCAGACATTCTCATGGTGCTCTGTCTCCCCGATCCCGCTCATCTTTGTCTCATAACTGAAGGGAACACAGATTGTGCGGTGCTGCGCCGGAAAAGCCTTGAACCATTCCTGCTTCTCCCCCGCGTTCTCATCGTCAAACAGAAAATCCCATGAACCGTTCAGATTCTCCCAGCTGCCGCGGACCATCTGAGGTCTCGGATAGTCCTTTACATATGACTTTGTCATATCGAATCTCCCTTCTGAATATCAATTTTTTCCCGAACTTCTTCTGCTGTCCGTGCGGACCAGATGCAGGATAAACCAGATCGACGCCATCAGTACCAGGTCAAACAGCAGGGCAAAGGCAAATGTCCGCTGCTTGAATTTTCCGGCGGAAAAACTGAAGATCGCCAGATTTGACAGCAGCAGGCAGAACACTGTGTTCATCCCGATTCCACGAAGGAAAGCGCAGATTCCGCCAAATACAGGCCTTGCCGCCAGGGCATGCGCCAGCAGATAGTAAAGATACAAAAACAGCGCGGCCCCGAACAGGAACCAGGCATCCGGCGGAAAACGGTTTGTCAGATACCCGCCCCGGATATAGGATATAAGCTCCGGCAGCGTAAGTACCGCGCAGGCCAGCAGAATTCTGAAATCCCATACGATTTTCCTGCGGCTGAACCATACTCCCGCCGCGAAATAGAACAGATACTGCAGGACCGGAAAGGTAATCCAATGGGCCGAGCCGACAAACAGAGCCGCCCTGGGATCTGAAATCCTGTCATAAGGAATCAGGGTCAGCAGGCCGCCGGCTGCAAGGCACAAAGCAGTCAGATAACCGTTCTGCTTCTGAAACAGGCTGAACAACAGCAGGCCTGCCGCCATCACCCCCGCAAAGGAAGCAAGGAATTCCGACCAGCCGGCATATTTCTCAAGAAGGAGAATCTGCCGGAATACCCTGGGATCATAATAATCCAGCTCCACCAGTCCGATATAACAGATGCTGGAAATCCAGAAGGCCGCCAGACATTTCAGGGCCGTCCGAAGCATTCTCGGCGCCGCATAGCGGAACCCGCGGCTGAAATAAGCGTACCAGCAGGAGAGGCCGAAGGTAAACAGAAAGCCGGAAAATGTTGTCAGATTGATATAATCGCAGATCTGCTGCTGCACCGGCTTTGAATCTCTCCCGAAAAACTGGATGCAATGGCACAGAACCATCTGGAGAACCAGTATCCCTTTCATGATATCCACGGAATCATCCCTCTTCCTTCCGGAAGATCCCGCCAGTTTCTCTCCGCCGCCCATCCCGGTCATCCTTTCTGAATTCTGCGTAAACCTTTCTTTCCGCGATGCTCCCGCATCTTTATCCCTTGATTCCTTCCATCGTAATACCCTGAACGATCTGTTTCTCGAAAATGAGATACAGAATGATCATGGGCAGCGAGGCCACCAGATTGGCCGTCATGGGAATAACATAATCCGGCCGCTCGATGGAAAGAAGGGTCGGAATTCCGACCGGCAGCGTATACATCTCTTCGCTGAATACGCAGAGCAGCGGCCAGAGATAATTATTCCAGCTTCCGATGAAGCTCATCAGGGCGACTGTGGCAATAATCGGCTTTGAAAGCGGCAGGGCGATCTTCGTATAGATCGTCAGCTCGCTGCCTCCGTCGATGCGGACCGCCTCCAGCAGTTCATTCGGCAGCGTCTGGAAGAAATTCACCGTAATAATCAGCGTCATAGCGCTCGCGACCGACGGCAGGATCAGACCGATATAGGAATTGATCAGTCCGAGCTTGTTCATCAGGATGAACAGGGGGACAATGGTCGCCTCACCCGGAACCAGAAGGCCGCAAAGGAAATAGCTGTACAGAAGCCGGCTTCCTTTAAAGGGAATCTTTGCCAGCGCGTAGGCGGCAAGGGTCGAGACCACAACCGTAAGAACCGTCGTAATCACGGCAACGATAAAGCTGTTGAAAAACCAGCGGAAAGTGCTGGTGCCGCTCAGGATCCTGGGATAATTCTCAAGCGTATAGGGCGGCTTGAACCAGTCCCAGATCGTCACGATCTGGCGCCCTTCATGCTGCAGGGAGCAGAACAGGGCCCATACAACCGGAAGCAGCATAATCAGCCCCAGGAGGATGGATACGAAGGCAAGAATTACCGCTGCAGGCTTAATCTTCTTCATCAGTCATCCCCTCCTCTCTGGAAGCGCATCTGAACCAGGGTGCAGACCACAAGGATCAGGAAGAGAATATACGACATCGCTGCCGCGTAGCCCAGCTTGTTCTTGTCAAATGCCTGCTCGTAGATATACTGGATCAGCGGTTTCGTGGAACTGGCCGGGCCTCCTCCGGTAATCAGGCGGATCTGTCCGAATACCTTGAAGCTGGCGATAATCTGAAGCAGGGTCACCAGGAAGATGGTCGGCCTGAGCAGCGGAAGCGTGATATGGGTCAGCTTCTGCCAGTCAGAAGCCCCGTCCACAGCAGCGGCCTCCATGATATCATTTGAAATATCCTGTAAAGCGGCCAGATACAGAAGCATCGGAAAACCGAGCGTCCACCAGGCCGTCATCAGGACGATCACCACCCAGGACAGATTCGTGCTCATGAACCAGAGCGGTTCATTCGTGGTATCGTAAAGTCCCATCCATTTCAGGATTCCGTTCACCAGGCCCCGGTAAGGCGCGAAGGTATACTTGGCAACAAACGAGGCGACCGAAACCGAAAGCACCCCCGGCATATAATAGCTGACGCGGAGAAATTTCCTGTATTTCACCTGGCGGTTGGCAAACAGCGCCATAATCAGGGACAGGACCACAACCAGGGGAACGCACAGAAGCACAAATGTCGTAGTGTTCTTGAGCGACGCCCAGAATTTGGAATCCCCGAACAGTTTCCGGAAATTATCCAGACCGATAAAATCCTGGAACCCCATCAGCGACCATTTGCACAGGCTGACCCAGACTCCCTGGACGATCGGATAGATCGTAAATACGGTAAAGAGAACAAAAAAAGGAAAAATGAACAGCAATGCTGTCAGAGTCGCCTTTCTCTGTCTTTTCTTAATACTGTGCATATGCCTCCTCTCTAAGAAAGCCAGAAGCTGCTTTCTTCCGCCCGGCAGACCATCCTGCGGCACATTTCCGGAACGTGCGCTCCTATCCCCCGGAAGGTTTTCTCTCACAGGAAGCCCAAGGGATTTCTCCATGAGATAAGGAAGCCCCGGACCCCCGACGCGCGCCGCAGAAACTGCGGCGGATCTGGAAGGATCCGGGGCTGACTATATCTTCACTGCCGAATCGTTACAGCGGATCAGTCAAGATTGTCCTCAATTGCGGCATACAGTGCATCATAGGAAGCGTCGAAATCTGTCACGCCCTGCAGATAACCATTCAGAGCTTCGATGATATCGGCCTTCATGCCGCCATAGTAGGAAGTTGCTCTCGGAGCGTATTTTGCAAGTCCGAGCTCATCAACGATATTGTAGCCCTTCTTTTCCTTGTACTCTTCGCTGCCGTTCGCCGCAATTGCAGACGGGATCTGGCCGGAGCCGGACCAGGTCAGGCCGCCTTCGTTGGAGGCATAGACCAGGAATCTGACAGCTTCAAGGGACTCTTCCTCTGTACGGTTCGGATTTGCCGGAAGGGTCAGCGTATGGGAGTCAGCCCAGCAGTAAGCGGTATCGCCGTAAAGAAGCGGGAATTCCGTTACATTGAAGTTCAGGCCGTCCGTAGCTTCGAAGATACCGGTAACCCATGTGCCGCCGAATTCGAAAACAGCCTTGCCGGACTGGAAGATTGCGGAATGGTCATCAATGCCCGGAAGGACATATCCGTCATCATACAGGCTCTTCACATATTCCATGGCAGCCTTCGCAATATCCTCATCCAGGGTGACTTCTGTGGCGTCGCCGTTCACAAAGTCAGCTCCGCCCATCTGGAAGTAAACCGCATACCATACACGGAACGGATCATCACCGGAGTTGGTCAGAGCAATCGGGGAAACATCTTCCGGAAGGCTCTCTTTGCATTTTGCAAGAATCGCCGCGAAATCATCCGCGCTCTTGATTGCCAGGACGTCGTCTTCTGTCACGCCCGCCTGCTCCAGGAGGTCAAGATTGTAATACATGACTTCGCAGTGGGTATCCAGCGGGATCGCGTAAACATCACCGTCAAAGGTAACAGAATCGATGGAAGCCTGCTCATAGAGTTCACCAAGGTCTACACCCAGTTCATCCAGATAATCATTCAGAGGTTCAACTACGCCGGTCTCCTCGAGTTCATAAAGCTTTGATACATGAGAGACACCGGTATCCGGGCCATTCCCCGTAGCAACTGCCGTCTGCAGTTTTGTATAATAGTCGTCCCATACAAGAGTAATGCACTCCACCGGATTGGTCGGAGAGGTAGCATTATAATCATCAACAATCTGTCCGAACCATTCGCCGTCACCGCCTGTGAACAGGGACCAGAAGGACAGATCGCCTTCCGCGACTTCCACAGCTTCCGGGTTATTGACCGTGCCGTCTTCGTTCATATCAACTTCATCAGCGAAGACGCTTCCCGATGCCGCAAGCACCATAACCGCACCTAACAATGAGCATAACAACTTTTTGGACATAATCATTCCTCCTTCTTTCAACACAATTGTTTCCTTCAAAGATATTGAAGCTTTGACAGGAACGGAGCTGTTTGATGAAGACTGAAAAAATGCATATAAAA
Organism: Lachnospiraceae bacterium UBA3845; assembly: GCA_002392705.1. Taxonomy (GTDB): domain Bacteria; phylum Bacillota; class Clostridia; order Lachnospirales; family Lachnospiraceae; genus Porcincola. Next base: position 12,505 of record DGHP01000084.1, read on the forward strand.
ACAATGCAGATTTCCGGTTTTCGCGCGCCATTGATAGTTACTCTCCTTGAGCTGTCTAAATTGATTGGCCGTTTTTGCTATTTCATTTCACATTATAGGTGATATTTTGAGTAATTTCAACAAGTTTGCATTATTTCGTGTAACTTGTCTGTTATCTTTCTGATTATTTCAAGATTTTTGTAATTATAATTAATATTACAGAATAAGCCGGAATACCTGTTCCGCGGTCAGGATCAGATTCTTTTTCGCAATCTCCGGATCCATGATCTCGCCCAGGGTGGAGGCTTCCCGGATGATCGGGAAATAAGCCTTTATGCCGGCCTGGTTGCACATTCCCGCGCGATCCGCCGCACTGCCCGCAAGGGCAATCACTTTAAGATGGTGCTTCTTCGCAAGCTTCGCCACACCGACCGGGACCTTCCCCATCACGGTCTGGTCATCGATGCGGCCTTCCCCGGTCACGACCAGGTCCGCGCCTTCCAGCTTCTTCTCAAGCCCGATCGTCCGGATCATCAGCTCCGAACCGGAAACCAGTTCCGCATGGGGCAGATAGCTCAGGAAGGCAAAGGCGAGTCCCCCGGCGGCGCCGGCGCCCGGATACTTCCTGTAATCCTTCCCGGTACATTCTGCTGTCACATCCGCGTAATGATACATCGCAACGTCGAGAAAGTTCAGTTCCTCCTCCTTCACGCCTTTCTGCGCCCCGTAAACACGCACGGCGCCATGTTTCCCGCAGAGCGTATTCCTCACATCGCAGGCGATCCTGAAGTAACAGTTCTCCAGCACAGGAGGCATGCCCGACCGGTCGATCCGCTCGATCTTCGCAAGGGAAGAAAGATCCGCCGGCAGTCTCTGCCCGCCGGCGTCATAGAAGACGCAGCCCAGAGCATCCAGCATGCCGATCCCGCCTTCCGTGGTTGCGCTTCCTCCGATTCCGATCACGAAATCCCTGCATCCCCGCTCCGCCGCGTCCAGTATCATCTGACCGACGCCCCGCGTCGTCGCTTTCCAGGGATCCAGCCTGAACCTGTCCACCAGGCCAAGGCCCGCCGCCTGAGACAGCTCTATAACTGCAGCCTGGCCTTTATTCACAATCCCGTAGCGCGCTGTCACGTCCGCTCCGCAGGGACCGGCAGCCCGGCATTCGACATACTCTCCCTTCAGCCCCTCCACCAGGGCTTCCATGGTTCCCTCACCGCCGTCCGCCATCGGCATCACGACCACCTTCGTGCGCGGATTGGCCCTCCAGATTCCGGTCGCACAGGCCTTCCCTGCTTCCATAGAGCTTATGCTTCCCTTAAAAGAATCCATCGCGACCACTACCTTCATAGATATCGCCTCCATGCAATCATATAGTTTTTCCCCCGGAGCGATGCCTTCCGGCCTCTTTTCGCTCCATCCCCCAGTATACTCCTTTCCCTCTCAGCTGAGCAGGCCTGCCGGGGCTTCTCCATTCGGCAGGCTGTTATTCACGGCCCTCCACACATCATGCCACACGCATATTCCCATTGGCAGCTCTGCTGCCTTAGAGCGGGTCATCCGTACTGCGCACGTATGCCGCATCTTCGAAGCTTCTGTCGGAAACAAATTTTTTTAAAAAAAGATCATTTTGGGGCTTGCAAAATCAGAAATCCTATACTATAATCATCATCGTGCTTCAGGGAAAGCACAGAACTGAATAAGCACCTTTAGCTCAGTTGGTA
>DGHP01000166.1:0-9259 GCA_002392705.1 Lachnospiraceae bacterium UBA3845
TCCGCCTCTGTCAGCCCGAGCGTCATCAGCTTGATCAGCTGTTCGCCGGCAATCTTCCCGATCGCCGCCTCGTGCACCAGCATGGCATCCACACTGTTCGCCTCGAGGGAGGGTACCGCCAGAATTCTGCCCTGGTCCATGATGATGGAGTCGCACTCCGTATGGCCGCTGCAGGCGGCGTCTCCCGTGATCTTCAGGTCCAGCCTCTGGTAGGAGCTGCCGCGTGCGACGCCTCTGGAGACAATATCCGCGCTGGAACCGTCTCCCTCCAGAGTGACATGGTAGGTGCTCAGAGCCTTCTGCACGCCGTGGGTCATCAGTCTCTCGCGAACGACCAGATGGGCGTCTGCAGCAAGTTTTGCTATGGTGGAGCGGTCCGTGGAGTCCACGCCCTTGATCTGGACCATCTCCATCTCCATGCTGCTGCCCTCTTCCATGTAGACTTCGGTCTGCGGGTTCAGGATTCTCTGCCCGAGCCCGTCTCCCGAACCATAATGCTTCTCCACATATTTGATGTGGGAATTCTTTCCGATCCAGAAACGGTGGATCCCGTCATGTTCGGAATCCTGTTTTCCGCAGTTGTCGATGCCGCAGCCGGCAACAATCAGAACATCACAGTTTTCTCCCACATGAAAATCATTATAGACCGTCTCCGTCAGGCCGCTGGCGCTGATGACCACCGGAATATGGACACTCTGCTTTTTCGTTCCGTCCTTTATCGTAATGTCCAGCCCGGAGCCGTCTGTCTTCGACTGGATATCGATATCCGCGGTCGAATTGCGGCCGACCGATTTGCCGTTGGCCCTCAGATTATATGCCCCGATCGGGACATCATGGAGATCGGCCACCTCTTCCAGTATTCTCTTCTGAATCTGATCCATCTCAAGCATGTGACCGCCCCCTTATCTCAGCCTGGAACATGTGTCCACTGCTGCTTCTGTGCCGACAACCTTCGGCAGAATCTCATCCGCCGGGCCCTGCTGTTCCACTCTTCCGTCCCTCAGGACGATGATCTCATCCGCGATCCGCAGGATCCTCTCCTGATGGGATATAATCACGATCGAACTGTCATGGATCTCCCTGCGCATCTTTTCAAAGATCCGGATCAGGTTCTGGAAACTCCAGAGGTCGATCCCGGCCTCCGGCTCATCGAAGACCGACAGTCTGGTTTTACGGGCAAGTACGGTCGCGATCTCTATGCGCTTCAGTTCTCCGCCGGAGAGGGAAGCATTCACTTCACGCCCGATATAATCCTTTGCGCAGAGCCCCACTTCCGAAAGAAAGTCGCAGGCTTCCTGCAGGGAAAAATCCTTCCCGGACGCGATGCGGAGCAGGTCGATCACCTGCAGTCCCTTGAAGCGGACCGGCTGCTGAAAGGCAAATCCGATCCCAAGCCTGGCACGTTCGGTGATGCCCAGCCCGGTGATATCCTGCCCGTCAAAGAGGATCTGACCCTCCTGCGGTTTTTCAATCCCGGCGATCAGCTTGGCCATAGTCGACTTCCCTCCGCCGTTGGGTCCGGTGATCACCACAAATTTATTGTCCTCCACCTTCAGGCTGACGTCTCTGAGAATCTCCTTCCCGTCCCCGCCGTCATCATCTACCGTAAATGAAACATTCTTCAGTTCCAGCATATACGGTCCCCCTTAATCCTTTCTCTGCTGTGTGTCATCAGCGGCTGCCTGCGCGGATTCTGTCCCAGCGGCTTTGTCAGAAACCGCCCGATCCGTTCCGCCGTCAGCGCTGTCCTCTGCCTGTTCCCGCTCCCTGCGGGCTGGTTCCGTTTCAGCCGGAAGACGCAGCCCTTTCTGCTGCATAGCTTCCAGAAACATCTGCTCAGGCATTCCCAGTTTTTCCGCCGCGATCTCAGGAGAATAGAGCCCTTCCGCGACATCCGAGCAGCGGTCCTGAAGTCTTGCGGAAGCGACGGCCCTGGCGACGGTTTCAGTCAGTTCCCTGGCAATCTCGCCCGCCTTGCCGCTGATATCAGCTTCCATATCCTCCAGATTCTTCAGTTCATAGCGGGTGAAAGCATCCAGTCCGGAACTGTCCTGCGCTGTGCCTCCCTGAGAGGCATGCCCCGCAGCAGTTCCCTGGACGGCGCGTCCCGCAGCAGTTCCCTGAGCGGCTGTATATCCGAAAGCTCCTGTCCGGGCACCCGCTGTCCCATATGCACCGGTTTGAGAATAAGACCCGGAATTTTCTGTCCGGGCGCCCGCTGTCCCATATGCGCCGGTCTGAACGCCGGCCCGGCCGCTTTCATCCTGCCGCTTATCTGAACTGCGGCCGCCTTCCTCAGCGGCGCTGCCGCTTTCCCGGGCTTCTGAGACGTCTTCTGGCCGGTCCTCCCGAGCCGGATCGCTGCTGCCGCCAAACATCTTCTCTCTTTTCCGCACCGCATGGAGGGAAAGCGACTGGGCTAGCACCCCTGTTCCCGCGCACACGCCGAAAAGAATCATCCTGAGCAGCCGCTGGTTCATCCAGGGAATATTTGAAAGAAAAGTGATGCGGTCCAGCGGGATCAGCCCGGCCAGGATCGTTCCGAGCAGTGCGCCTCCGATCAGGCCGTGCACCGCGCCGCCAAGCTTTACCGCAAATGTCCCTGCCAGAATTCCGCCGGTAAGGGCCAGAACCGCCAGCAGGATCCTTCCATTGCGGCTTCCCTGTTCCAGTGCGGGGATAAACCTTCCCGCCGCGGCAGCTGCCGTGCATCCGAGAATCACTCCGCCGGCTGTCAGGTAGAGCCGGGGAAGCAGGCAGCAGACAATGCCGCAGGCCGCGCCTGCGATCAGAACCCAGATCAGTACCTTCCGGTCTTCCGTCCCGGCCGTCAGCGCCGCTGTAAGAAAAGCAATGTTCACGCCGGATCCAAAGCCTGCGAAAAAGCGGGCGCCCCGGTTCATCTTATATCCCCACCAGCATTCCATCAGGCTCATGCCGAAAGTCAGGACCAGGAGAAAGACTGCTATCGCTTTCATCCAGGCGGGGAGCATGGCAAAAGCCTCTCTCCAGACCCCGGCAGCCGCCGTTGTCATCAGGTTTGAAAAATGTTCCAATATAGTCCAGATCATATCAGTCTCCGATTTCCATCTGTCAGTCTGAGATAACTCAGGACATTATACCACTTTTGCGGCTTCTGTACAGTCATCCCGCCTTATACTCTGTCAGAGTCGTCCATGCGGAAAAGCTCCTGGGTCCGGTAAAGCTTCGCGTACTCCCCGTCCGCCTGAAGAAGTTCTCTGTGACTGCCTTCCTCCACGATCCTGCCCTCCTCGATCACTACGATCCGGTCCGCGCCGCGCACGGTGGACAGGCGGTGGGCGATCACAAAGGAAGTTCTCCCCTTCATGAGTTCCTCGAAACTGTGCTGGATCCGCTGCTCCGTGATTGTATCCAGGGCGCTTGTCGCCTCGTCCAGAATCAGGACAGCCGGATTTTTCAGGAAAATGCGGGCGATGGAGATTCTCTGCCGCTGCCCGCCGGACAGCTTCGCGCCGCGTTCCCCGACGTATGTCTGGAATTCATCCTGCATTTCCAGGATATCATCATAGATCTCCGCCTTCCGGGCCGCCTCAAAAACCTCCTCGTCGGATGCGTCCGGCCTTCCGTAGCGGATGTTTTCCATAATCGTATCCGCGAATATAAAGACTTCCTGCTGCACGATCCCCACGCTGCTCCTCAGGGACGCCTTGGTCACATCCCGGATATCCTCACCGTCGATCCGGATCGCGCCGCCGGTCACATCGTAAAAACGGGGAATCAGCTGGCAGAGGGTGGTCTTGCCTCCGCCGGAAGCTCCGACAACGGCGATCATCTCCCCGGGGGCCGCATGCAGGTCCACGTCATGAAGAACCTCCGACCTGCCCTCATAGGAGAAGGAAACATGATCAATATCAATTCTTCCTTCCTTAACGACCAGCTCCCCAGCGTCCTCTTTCTCCCTGACGGCCGGCTCGATCGACATGATCTCCTCCACTCTGTGAAGTCCGGCCATACCGCTGGAAAAAGTCTCCGCAAACTGGGCCAGCTTCCGGATCGGGGTCACAAAAGTGCTGACAAAAAGCGTGAAGGTGATCAGGTCGATGTAATTCAGCCTCCCTTTCATGATCAGGTAACCGCCGAAGCTGATGACCGACACCGGGATAATTCCCATGAAAAACTCCTGGGAAGCATTGAAGCGTCCCATTGCCCTGTGAAACTCCTTCTTCGCACCGCGGTAGTTCCAGTTCGCCCGGTCAAAACGCGCGCGGTCGACGGGTTCATTGGCGAAGGCTTTGGAAGTCTTCATTCCTGACAGGCTGGATTCGATATCCGTGTTGATATCTGCAAGCCGGGCCTTGACATTCCTGGAAGCCTGCGACATTCCCCTGCGCTGCAGGATCGTGATCGTCAGGAAAATGGGAATCAGCAGGGCTACCACAATAGCAAGCCTCCACTGGATCCGGAACATCATGAAGAGTGCGCCGAATATCGTCAGCAGCGAAATCAGCAGATCCTCCGGCCCGTGGTGGGCCAGCTCCGTAACCTCAAAAAGATCCCCTGTCAGGCGGCTCATCAGCGAGCCGGTCCTTGTCCGGTCATAAAACTCAAAATCCAGGGTCTGCAGATGGCGGAAGAGATCCGCCCGGATATCCGTTTCCACCCGGATCCCGAAGGTATGCCCCCAGTATGTCATAATATAGTAACAGACAGAGCGCAGCAGATAAGAGCATGCCACGATCCCCATTACAATAAAAAAGACCCGGTACTTTTCATCCGGAAGCAGTTCATACATGGCCTTCCGGGAAACAATGGGAAACGCCAGGTCCACGGCGGCGACCATGCAGGCGCAGAAAAGGTCCAGCAGAAACAGTTTCATATGCGGACGAAAATAACGAAGCAGCGTTTTCAACATTTCATAATACCTTTCCGCGCGGCGAAGTTCTAAAAAACACGGCTGCCGCACCGGAGGATACGGCAGCCGGATGAAACTGTCCGGATTACCGGGCAATGATCGCCCTCAGCTTTACATGTGCCTTTCTCATCTCCTGGGCGACTTCAGCCAGCCCCCGGATCTCCTCCTCCGAAAGATGCATATCAGCCTCTGCGGAATCTATCATCTTCTGGTCAAGCTCTGTAATAATATCATTCGAATACAATACCGTATACAGGCCGAAGAAAACGATCCGGCGCACCTGGGCAGGCCGGTCTCCGAAATAATCGAGCAGTTCCTGGAAGCTGCCGGTATTCCCGATGCTTGAAACATTGCACTGTCTGCGGAATTCCGCAAGCTCATGCATCTCCTCGTCCGACAGGCTCCTGTCAGCATAGGCCGCCTTATAGGCAAGTTCAACAAATTTTTCCTTATCCGTCTGATTCAGATTCTCAAGCAGCATATTCTTCACCTCTCCTGTATAGTTACTCTTTACGGCCCTCCACACATCAGATCACACACATATCCCACCCGGCAGCTTTGCAGCCTTAATGGAATAACGTACGGAATAGACCATGCGTGCCTGCGCTGAAAAAGGCACGGATCCTGTCCCGATAAAGGGAGTATATCATACTTGCAGGCCGATCTCCAACGATAAAAAACAGCAGCTTCTGATTACAGATCACAGATCCAGCGTCAGGAATGTCTCGTGCGCAAGCAGGGCCCCTGAAGTACCGACAACCGCGGCCGAAACCCGGTTTGCCTTCCGCACCGCCTCCGGAAGATCCTCTCCCAGCTGGCGAAGGGCGATAAAGCTTCCGATATGGCTGTCTCCCGCTCCGACTGTATCGACGATATTCGATACGGGAAAAGTGGGAATCCGTTCATTTACAAAACTTCCGTCATCCCTGTTGCCGGTCAGCCTGCAGCCTTCCGCTCCCAGCGTCACAAGGACCGTATTCCCCGTACGCCTGTGAAGCTGCAGGGCAGCCTCTTCCTCCCCGCTGCAGCCGGTATAGGCGCAGGCTTCCTCCCGGTTCAGATGCAGGATGGGAGCCAGATTCAGGATCCTCTCCATCTTCCCGGGAGCGATCATGCAGATCCTGGAACTTGGCGCGAAATATACCAGATATTCCGGATGCCGTTCCAGAAATTCTATTATATAAACCCCGCTTGGTTCTTCAATCTCAAGGCCGCAGATATAGACGCTGTCAATCTCCCGGCCCAGCCCCGAGTCCTCAAGCTCCCGGAACCATTCCGGCCTGAAAAAGTATTCGGCGCCGTGGTAACAGATAAAGGTCCGCTCCCCGTCCGGTTCCACCAGGCAGTAGCAGCAGCCGTTTTCAGCGGAAGGCTCCGGCGCACGGGTCCGGATCCCCCTCTTTTTCAGCTCCGAACGGACAAAATCTCCGTAGACGCCTCTGCCGACCGGCAGAAAAGGAATGCAGGGCACGCCGAAATGCAGGATACTGTCGCATACATTGAAGGCGCAGCCGCCCAGAGACAGATGCTGCTCATAGACGTTCACGTCCTCACTGCGGACCGGAATATGGCTGACAGGGATCAGGATATCCGTCGTCGCCGAGCCGATCACAAGTACTTTTCCACCATTCATATCGATAAACCCCGAAGTTTCTGCCTGTTGGATTTTCCGGCCGGTCCAAAGCCGGCGCCGACGGAACCTTCAGTCTTCGTCCGCAACCGCTTCCAGCAGGATCCTCATCTCTCCGCCGCAGACCATCCTGTCCCTGTCGTCGGGACCTGCCATCATGATTTCATGGAGCATCTCCGGGCCGGGCGCCCGCCGCCCGATCATGTCGAGGGCAGCCTGAATCGCCCTCGCTTCGCCGCTTCCCCCGCCGATTGTTCCGGCGATTGTCCCGTCCGGAAAAACAGCCATCTTCGTCCCGGCCCTGCGCGGTGCCGATCCCTGCCGGTCCGCGATCGTGGCAAGGACAGCCAAAGCAGAAGAAGGCCTTCCATTTTCCCTTTCTTCCTGCAGATCCTCTGTCCCGGCGGCCCTTTTCAGAAGCGCCTGCCGGACCTCTTTCGTAAAACCGGTCTCCGCATCACAGGATGGCTTCAGCGCGATGATTTCCGCCATGATCGCTACGGCGATCTCCGAAGGAGTCTGCGCGCCGATGCTCAGGCCGATCGGGGTATGCAGCTCATCAAGAAGCCCTTCATCCATCCCTTCCGCAGCCAGATTCTCCTTTATGATCTTCCCGTGGCGCCTGCTGCCGATCATGCCGACATATGCATGCTTTTTTAAAAGGGCTGCCTTCACACAGTCCTGATCACAGCGGTGTCCGTGGGTGAGAACCACGAAATAGCTGTCGTCGCTGCCCCTGACCTGTTTCATGCAGTCTGCATAGCTTCCGTACAGAACCTTCTGTGCCCCTGCCTGCCGGGCTTTTCCGGCGAACTCCTCCCTGTCTTCGAGGACCGTCACCTCCATCTCAAGCATGCGCCCGATCCGGATCACCTGCTGTCCGACATGGCCTGCCCCGCAGACAATCAGCTTCTTTTCAGAGACGACCTTCTCGCACAGCAGCTGTTTTCCCTCAAGCGGAAAGATTCCGTTCTGCGTCAGTAAGGCGGCCTGAGCCAGATGTTCCCTGAAAAAGCCGTCTGAAGCGCCCCTCCGGCCTGATTCCCAGATCAGCTGTCCGTCTGACAGCAGGCATTTCTCCCCTGTAAGTTCCGGACCGACAACCGTCAGAACCATATTCAGGCTGTCCCGGTCAAGGTCTTCCAGCTTCTTTATCAGCTCCAGCATTCCTGTTTACCTCCGCTTTATCCGCCGATTTCAGACATTCCCTTTGACTCAGTTATTCTGTCAGGATCCGAAAAGCTGTGTCCCTCCGGTTTCCGGGATATGGCCCTTTTCAGAAGCTCCGCGATTCTGCCGTCATCAGCCTGTCCCGCACCGCAGGGTCTCAGTTCGGGCAGCAGGTCAATTCCCTCCCCGTAACACAGACAGGGTTTTATAAAGCCCCGGCTGGTCAGCCGCAGACGGTTGCAGCTTTCGCAGAAAGAGTGACTGACCGCGCCGATCCATCCGATCCGGCCGCGGAGTCCTGCGGCTGTCTCATACTTTGCCGGACCGAAGCCGCACTTCTCCTTCACAGGATGAAGATCCGGCCAGATCTCCTTTAAGCGCCTCCTCAGGGCCTCCGGATCCGCGCCTTTCATGCGCCGTCCCTCCCCGATGGGCATCAGTTCAATAAAACGCACGTCGACAGGCAGCCTGGCGGCTGTGCGGGCAAGCTCCTCAAAGCCTTTCTTCAGTTCCTCCAGAAGAACACAGTTCAGTTTCGTCGGGATACCGGAAGATGCGCATAATTCCAGTCCCCTGTAAGCCCTTTCAAAAAGGTCCGAGCCGGTCAGTCTGCGATAGGTCTCCCGGTCCGGGGTGTCCAGGCTGATATTGACTCCGTCAAGTCCGGCTCCCTTCAGATCATCCAGGAACCGCTCAAGACAAATGCCGTTTGTGGTCAGGGTCACTGTGCTGACACCCGGGCACTCCTTCATGCTCCGGACAAGGTCCGGGACCCCGGGCCGCAGAAGGGGTTCCCCACCGGTGATCCTGAAATGACGGATTCCAAGCTGCGCGGCAATCCGGACGATCCGGAGAATCTCATCATCCCTGAGAGAAGCCGCCTCGGGACAGTCCCGGGAAAGAGCGCTCTCCGGTCCTTCTTCCCATCCGGGAACCTCTTCTTTCCGGACTGCCCTGCAGTAGCTGCAGTGAAGATTGCATCGGTCCGTGACGGAGATACGCATATAATCAATCACTCTTCCATACGAATCCACCATCTCACACTGTCCTTTTCCAAAACTTTGTTCTCCCTGCACGCCGGCAGTCAGAGACCGGTCCCTCAAAAAGGGAATCCGGGGTATCCCGCATACTCTGCAGCGATCAGCCGGGCGCCCTTCTCCTGCTCCTCATTCTGAGGGTATCATACAGGAAACAGGGAAGAATTACAATCATGCCAGAAAAAGCCGGGATCGGAAGATCCGATCCCGGCTCAGGCCGGCCGCAGGCGGCTCAGCCGTTCTTAACTTTTATCCGAATTCTTCCGCTGCCTCTCAGTCCGCGAAACGCTCACGCCCCGCATAGGAGGTATGCAGGAGCTCATGTGCCAGATGAGAGTTCGGCTCACCAAGGAACTTGTCATAGAGTTCGATGATCTGCGGATTGTTGTGGGACTGGCGCACAGTCTGGCGCTCATCCTCGGAGTAAAGGGCTTTCGCTCTCTTCTCTTTGTAGGTATCGATGATATCGTCATCTTCATTCGGCAGAAGAGACGGACGGACATAAGGCTGGCCGCCGCCGTTGATGCA
>DGHP01000166.1:9325-13837 GCA_002392705.1 Lachnospiraceae bacterium UBA3845
CCATGATCTCGATGAACTGATACTTTGACTTGCCCTCGCGGATCTCATCCAGAAGGACCGAAGCCGAACGCATGCCGGAGGCGATCGCTACGCTGACAGGCGTGCCGTTGATGTCGATGGTCGCTTCGCGGATTCCCGCTTCATGGCCGCGGACTGCCTCCAGTTCGATCGGGTCATGCTCTTTGCCGGTAAGTTTGTAATAAACTGTACGAAGAGCAGCTTCCATAACACCGCCGGTGACGCCGAAGATGACGCCCGCTCCGGAGTAATCGCCCATGATATCCGCATCCCAGTCTTCCTCCGGAAGTCTCTGGAACAGCATACCGCTTCTGCGGATCATGCGGGCAAGCTCGCGGGTTGTGATGACAGCATCCACATCCGGAATGCCGTTGACCTTCTCCTGCTCGCGCTCTTTCTCATACTTCTTGGCAACGCAGGGCATGACGGAGACAACGAAGACATCCTTCGGATCAATGCCGTTCTGCTGCGCCCACCAGGACTTGATGATGGCGCCCTGCATCTGGTGCGGGGACTTGCAGCTTGACAGATGATCGAGCAGATCCGGATAGTTCAGTTCCGCGTAATTGACCCAGCCCGGTGAGCAGGACGTGATCATCGGGAGGACGCCGCCCTCAGTCAGGCGGTGAAGAAGCTCGGTACCCTCTTCCATAATGGTAAGGTCGGCGCCGAAGTTGACGTCATAGACGCGCTCAAAGCCGAGCCGGCGCATGGCAGCAGCCATCTTGCCTGTGACCGGGGTGCCGATCGGATAACCGAATTCTTCGCCGAGTGCGGCACGGACAGCCGGAGCCGCCTGGGCGATCACATGCTTGCCGGCGCGGAAAGCCTCGTCGATCTTGTCGATCTCGGAATGTTCCATCAGAGCGCCTGTCGGGCAGACATTTACGCACTGGCCGCACTGGATGCAGGGCGACTTCGCGAAGCTTCTGTTCTCGGCAGGAGATACGATGGTGCGGAAACCGCGGTTCTCAAAGCCGAGGATTCCGAGACCGTGCGCATTCTTGCATCTCTCGACGCAGCGTCCGCAGAGAATGCACTTGGATGTGTCGCGGACCAGCGCAGGTGCCAGCTGATCGAGGTATGTCTGAGAGTGGACGCCTGCGTAGGCATCGTCTCTTGCTCCGGTCAGAGTCGCGACATGAAGCAGTTCACAGTTTCCGTTCTTGTCGCACTGCTGGCAGNNCGCACTGACCGCACTGGATACAAGGTGAATCAGCAAAGCTTCTGTTCTCAGCAGGTGATACGAATGTTGCGAAGCCACGGTTCTCGAATCCTAAGATTCCCATGCCGTGAGCGTTGGAGCAACGAGCGATACAACGGCCGCAGAGGATACACTTGGATGTATCACGGATAAGTCCGGGAGCCAATGTATCGATGTGTGTCTCAGAGTGAACACCCTGGAAAGCATCTTCTCTTGCGCCTGTGATCTGAGCTACGTGAAGGAGCTCGCACTGGCCGTTCTTGTCGCACTGCTGGCAGTTCTTATTATGGTTGGAAAGAAGAAGCTCCACGCTGCGGCGGCGCGCTTCTGTTGCTTTCGGCGAGCCGATCCGGATCTCCATGCCTTCCGCGACAGGATATACGCAGCTGGCCACGAGGCCCCTCGCTCCGGTCGCCTCTACAAGACATACTCTGCAGGAGCCGACATTACATTCCCCATGATTAAAGGTACAAAGAGAAGGGATCTCATATCCGCAGGCCTTGGCGGCCTCCATGATCGTCAGACCCGCCTCGACCTGATAGGGAATGCCTTCGATTTTAATATTGATCTTTGCCATTGTTCATTCTCCTATCTTTATCTTTTCTCAATCGCGCCGAAACGGCATGCACTCTGGCAGGCGCCGCACTTGAGGCACTTCATCGGATCGATCTTCATAGAAGCAAGCTTGTGACCGGGTGCCGTGTAATCCGTACGCTCGATGCAGTTCGCCGGGCAGCCCTTCGCGCACTTGCCGCAGCCGATACACTTGTCCGGATCAATATGATACTGCATCAGTTTCTTGCAGACATGCGCCGGGCACTTCTTGTCCACGATATGAGCGATATACTCATCGCGGAAATGGCTCAGGGTGGAATTGATCGGATTCGCCGCCGTCTGACCCAGAGCGCAGAGGGAATTGGCCTTGACCGTCTCGCTCAGTTCTTCCAGAGCCTTCAGATCTTCCATGGTCCCGTTGCCTTCCGTGATCCTTGTCAGGATCTCCAGCATCCGCTTCGTGCCGATCCGGCAGGGCGTACATTTTCCGCAGGACTCATCACAGATGAATTCCATGTAGAACTTGGCGACGTCGACCATGCAGTTGTCTTCGTCCATGACGATGGCTCCGCCGGAACCCATCATGGAGCCCTTGGCTACCAGATTGTCGAAATCGATCGGTTCATCCAGGAACTCTTCGGTCAGACATCCGCCGGAAGGTCCGCCGGTCTGAATGGCCTTGAATTTCTTCCCGTTCGGGATGCCGCCGCCGATATCATAGATCAGCTCGCGAAGCGTGGTTCCCATGGGAACTTCCACGAGACCTACATTATTGACCTTGCCGCCCAGTGCGAACACCTTGGTGCCCTTGGAGCGCTCGGTACCGACGCTTGCGAACTTCTCAGCGCCTTCTCTCAGAATATACGGAATACAGGCAAGGGTCTCAACATTGTTGATAATCGTCGGCTTGTCCCACAGACCCTTGACTGCCGGGAAAGGCGGTCTGGGTCTCGGCATGCCGCGTCTGCCCATGATGGAATTCAGCAGAGCTGTCTCCTCACCGCAGACAAATGCGCCCGCGCCCAGTCTCAGATGACAGTCAAAGCTGAAATCGCTTCCAAGGATGTTCTTTCCCAGGATACCTGCTTCTCTCGCCTGGGCGATCGCCTTCTTCAGACGTCCGACCGCGATCGGATACTCCGCGCGGACATAGAAATAACCGTTCTGGGCGCCGATCGCGTAGCCGGCAATCATCATGCCTTCGATAACGCCAAGCGGATTTCCTTCCAGAATACTGCGGTCCATGAATGCGCCCGGGTCACCCTCGTCGCCGTTGCAGACCACGTATTTTTCATCATTCTCGGAATTCAGGGCGAACTGCCATTTCCTTCCGGTCGGGAACCCGGCGCCGCCGCGTCCGCGGATTCCGGAGGCAAGCACTTCGTCAACAACTTCCTGGCGGCTCATGGTAAGCGCTCTTCTCAGGCCCTGGAAGGCGCCCATGCCGAGGGCTTCATTGATATTCTCAGGATTGATGACGCCGCATCCGTACAGAGCCACACGGCGCTGTTTCTTATAGAAGTTGATGTCATCCTGTCTGGAAACCTTTTCCCCGGTCGAGGGCTCCACGTAGAGCAGGCGGTCGACTACCACGCCGTTCATAATGTCAGATTCAACGATCTCCTCGACATCCTCCAGCTTAACCAGACGGTAGAGGGTATCTTCCGGATAGATCTTAACGAAGGGACCCTGAGAGCAGAATCCGAAGCATCCGACCATATTGACCGTGACACGGTCCGCGCAGCCTTTCTCCGCCAGTACCTGTTCGAACTTTTCCGTAATCTCACGGGAATGGTTGGAAAGACATCCGGTTCCGCCGCACAGCACGATATGCCGTTTTCCATCCGCTCCGGTGATCTTATCCCCAAGGTCACGGGAACATGCGGCAATACGCTCATTGAGCTGATCCACTGTATTAATCATGCTTTCACACACTCCTTTGCCTTATTCTGCAGCCTTATACTTGTCGATGATCTCAGGAACCTGAGACGGTGACACCTTCGGGTAGACAGTGCCGTTAATGCTGACCGCCGGAGCGATTCCGCATGCACCGATGCAGCGGAGCGCATCCAGTGTAAACAGGCCGTCCTCCGTTGTCTCACCCGGCTTGATCTTAAGAAGCTCTGAAAATTTATCAATGACATTCTGTGCGCCTTTGACATAGCAGGCTGTTCCGAGACAGCAGCCAATGACGTACTTTCCTTTCGGAGTCAGTGAGAAAAATGAATAGAATGTTACAACGCCGTAGATTTCAGCGACTGAGATGCCCGTCTCGCGGGAGACGATCTCCTGAACCTCGAGCGGGATATACCCGTATTCGTTCTGGATGTCACTCAGTATCATCATCAGCGGTGTCTTCTCATCCCTGTAGCGGCCGCAGATCTCTTCGATCTGTTTTACTGCAGCAGCATTTAAGCCACTCATACTATGAACCCTCCTTTACCTGATGTGAACAATTGTCAGAAATGGATCTGCATTTCAGGAAATGTTGCTCTCCAATGATGACCGTACTCCGTTTCTGATAGAAAAAGTCAGAAAATTTTGTCGGTTTGTTGCGCCTAACCCAAAATATCCCATCTTTTATGCTCAATTTATATCACAAATAGCGGCCTGTGAAAAGCCGGAAATGGAATTTCGTTATTCTTTTGATAAACTGGGGTTACTATTCACGGCCCAATGTCACCGCACGTATGACGCATCTTCGATGCTCCTGTCTGAGGCTGTGTGTGGAGTTC
>DGHP01000179.1:0-659 GCA_002392705.1 Lachnospiraceae bacterium UBA3845
TGGCAGAGACTGCCGCCCATGACAAACAGGTGAAAGATCTCATGACTTCCGAAGGTTTTGTGCCTGGCGTTGAATAACGGCAGTTTCAGCGCGTAGATGATGCCGCCGGCTGTGTAGATCAGTCCGCCCGCGAGAAGCCATCCGAAGGCCGCGCCGCTTAAATCCCGGAAAATGGTGGACAGGGCGAAAACACAGACCCAGCCCATTCCGATGTAGAGCAGTGAGGAAAACCATTTCGGGCAGCTGATCCAGAACAGTTTGATCAGGATGCTCACGGCCGCGATGGCCCAGACCGCAATGCACAGATTTCTCCCGGTGGGCTGTTCCAGCACCAGCAGGCATACAGGCGTATAACTGCCCGCGATCAGAAGAGAGATCGCGCTGTGATCCAGCTTCTGCAGAATCCGGTTTACCTTCCGGGAAATATCAAAAGTATGGTAGATTGTGCTGGCCGCGTAGAGCGCAACCATGCAGATCATAAAGACGGCCATGCAGGCCGGATACCGCATGTCCCCGTGCCGGGACGCCTTCGAAAGCAGCGGCAGCATGGCCGCGCAGGAAAAGGACATGCCGATAAAATGTGTGACAGCGCTTCCCGGATCTTTTATCTTTCCGTTCATCTGAAATCCTCCCCTCATGTGATATTACTCTTGAAACTG
>DGHP01000179.1:768-10296 GCA_002392705.1 Lachnospiraceae bacterium UBA3845
ATATTTCAATAGCTGCTGACCGGATCCGCCGCAACAGCCAAATCACTGACCGGTTCTGCTGCAGCAGGCCGTATTCCTGAACGGTTCCGCCACAGCAGGCCGTATTCCTGTACGGTTCTGCAGCAGCAAGCCGTATTTCTGTACGGTTCTGCGGCAGCAGACGCATCCCTGCCCCGCCGGGAGCAGAACATGAAAAAGCGCTTCATTCAAGCCGGAATTTCAGGCCGGCCTTTCCATTTTCGTAAGACAGATCCAGCATTGCCCCGTTTATCATAAAGAAGTGGGGCACCGTATGCCCTATGTCTGCCTCCCAGATCACGGGAATATCCGGCAATGCTCTCAGGATTCCCTCTTTGTAGGTCATCCCGGTATCAGAAGATTCCACCAGTGTTCTTCCGATCAGGACGGCTTTTGTTGTTCCTGCGTCGATCCAGCCAGCGTAGCGCATCTGCAGGAGGGTCCTGTACAGAGCTTCGGCGCTCAGGGCAAAATTGTCAAAATACCAGATCAGTCCGTCCCCGCCGTAACGGCTGAGAAATGCCTTCGTCCCGTCATATCTGGTCCCGATCAGGTCCTTCAGGACGTCGATGCATCCGCCGATGCAGCGGCCGGAAACATGTATGCGCTCCGCAGAAGCCTGATAAGCCGTCGGCTCGTTGAAAATGATCTGATCCGTCTCCCAGGTATCTCCTTTCATATAAGCCGGAAAAGAATGCTGCTCAGGTATCCCGCCGGAAAGCAGGCAGATGGCATTTTCCAGATAATCCGGACGGAATGTGGCCGGATCATAGTATTTCTCATCCTTCTCATCCACGGCATAGGTAATCATGTCAAAGCTGCCCGCATTGAATCCGTATATGCCTGCCACATCACAGAGGGTCGTATAGGGATAGAGAAGGCCTGTCGGGTCGGAATAACCCATCAGCCATTTCGGATTCCCGCTGAGCGCCTCCCAGTCCGTATATGGCAGCATCTCCGAGAGAAAATCGCCGCCGCTGGCAGCCATTACCATCTTCACGTCAGGGCTTCTGAACAGCTCATTCAGTTCCTTTCCCCGTGTCACAGCGTCTCCGCCCCGCATATCATTTAAACGGACAGAAGCTGTCTCCCGGGTCCTGAAGCCCGCTTTGTGAATCGCCCTCAGGGAGGCATCGAAGCTTTCCTCCTTGCGTCCCACTCCCGCACTGGGAGCGCAGATTCCGATCAGGTCCCCCTTTGACAGAAATTCCGGATATCTCATATATTCTCCTTTCTTCTATCTGCGCAGGAACACGCTCTGTCTGCAGCGTTCCGTTTCCCGCATATCTGCGGGATCATTCCCCGTCCGCAGGGTTCCCGCTCCTTCCATATCTGGCAAGCTCATAATCAGTGTGCAGCGCTTTCATTTCCTCCGTATCCGGCAGGTTCGCCAGTCTCTCCATCTCCGACGGAGTCTCATGCAGGCCCGGGGCTTCCTTCCTGTAGCGGAGGATCGTTCTGCGGTAGCGCCGGCGGATCCGGTTTTTCTCCCTCTCTCCGGCACCTGCCCGCAGGCCGGACCGGATCCGGAGCGAAACTCTTTCCTCCTGCAGAAGCGATTCGATTTCGTCCCCGTTTTCCGTATCCCGGACCCGGAAGGAACGGATGGCCCTTTGCAGCATCCGGACCAGGAAGGCGGCGATCAGGAAAATTCCAAGGGCCGTCAGGACATTTTCAAGAATTGTGAAAAAAACCTGCAGCCACACAGGCGGCTCCCGGCCCTCTTCCCCCATCAGCATCTGCAGATCCATGAGCTGCTCCATCTGCGCTTCCTGCTGAAAGCCGCTTATGATATCTTCCGTACCGCTTTCCCGGATTTCCGGAAGTGTCAGGAAGATCCTGCCGGAGCTGCTCAGCGCTGCCAGACCCGCAAAAAGCCCGGAGGCAATCAGGACTGCGGCGAGAAAGATGCCTGTGAGGCGGCGGATTCTCACAGAGGGAACATTGCTGACGTGCAGCATTTTCTCCAGGTAGTCCGACCTGTTTTTCATAAAACGGTAGGGAAAGACAAGGAAAAAATAAAGTACGGCACCTGCCAGGGCAACATTTCCAAGTCCCCTGCTGTGGGCAAAAAGGGACACGATATAAAGGCAGAGAAAGAAAGCCAGAAACTGCAGCCAGGGCTGCGGGAGGAAATAATCGTCCCCGGTCCAGCTTAAATCCTGCATCCTTTTGGCGCGGATCCGTTCGTTATCATTGAAGCGCATCTGAAGGGCATCATAAGCATACAGCAGCATGAAAACCAGGCTCAGATAAGCGCCCGCTCCCGCATAGGGGATCTTCAGCACCGTGCCGAGGAGAAAACGCTCTCCCAGAAAGCAGGCGCCCGCGCAGGCGGTCACGCACAGAAAATACAGCCCCAGCGAGCGCAGTTTTTTCTCGGCCAGATACAGAAAACCGGCAGGCAGGACAGGAAAAAGGGAAAACAGAAAGGCGGGAAGAAGTTTCCCTTCCATCAGCTCCGCGACAGGTCCGTCCACGCCTTTTTCAATCACCTGGCAGAGGAGGGGGAAAAGGGCCGCCGCCGGAACCGCCAGATGGAGCCGGCGCACCGCAGCCATATACCAGCGGTCAAATGTCTGCAGATTCATCCCTTTCCTCCTTCCGTTTTTTCTGTCAGCGGCAGGATGCTGAGGGAGCCTTCCCTCTCGGGCCGCCGCTGATCGGCGCTTCTTACGGGAACAACTAAAAGTCCGGTTCTTTCCCGTCCGAGCCATTCCCGGATTCCGGCGCGCAGAAGGCCGGAATCATTGGCGGAGATAAAGACGAATACTTCATCCCGGTTCAGGCCCGCTTTCTGCTGAGGCAGCAGCGGCAGATAATCGGGAAGCGGAATGACCGTCATGCCGTCCGCCTCAAAATCTTCTGTCAGGAAAATCTCCTCCCTTGAAAGCCTGTCCGCCCCGCCGCGGCCGGAAAAGACAGTGCCGCTGTTTTCCCTGCCGGCATTTACAATCAGCACGGCGTCCTGATTCATCCGGCTGAGCGCCCTTAACAGGGACGCGGCGGCGCTGACCGCCATCTCCCTGAGGTCCCAGGCATGCGCCCCCATATCCATAAAAACGTCCAGGATCACAGAGATCCGGAGGGAGCGGACCGAACTGAAGGTATTCACCATCAGCCCGCCTGTCCGCGCCGAGGCTTTCCAGTTGATCGTTTTCATCGGATCCCTGATCGTATAGGAACGGATTCCTGAAAAGGAAAAGGGATCCTCATAGATTCTCCGCGCGCTTTCCAGCTCTCCGCAGAGCGTTTCAACCGCCTTCAGGACCGGTTCCACCTTCATTCCTGCAGCGTAGACATACAATCCCGGATCATTCTCCTGCCTGTCCGGATCGGTCAGGTATTCCTGCCGGAAGAAAAGCGAGGGCGCATGAAGCGAAAGCTGGCTTACGCTGTAGAACCCTCTTCTGCACGCGGTGACATGATAACGGCGCAGGATCCGTTCCATTCCCAGGACCGCGAAAAGATCTCTTTTGTAGATATAGTCGCTCTCCTGTATATTCTCCGCGTCCGTGAACTTAAGGCCGCGCTGGACCCGGAAGCCGACCTCCAGGACCGGAACCGGGAGACTCTTGCGGTTTTCGATCAGCTCGGTCAGTTCTCCTGTCTCGCCCGCGTAGATATAGGATTCCGAGAACGACACCCGGACCATGAGCGCCTTCATCCACCTTCCGGCATAGAAGGCATCCAGGAGGAAAACGATCGCCGCGGCACCGATCAGAAATACAGCAATCACCTTATCTCCTCCAGTTCTCCGTCGGCACAGGGACGCTGCCAAGGGCTGCCCTGATCCTGTCCTCCTTCTCTTCCTCCGTGCCGCCGCTCAGCAGAAGGCATCTGTGGGCGAGCACAGGCATCGCAAGGTCCTTGACATCCTCGGGCACCACATAATCCCGTCCCTGCGTCATGGCATATCCCTGGGCGGCGCGCACCAGGGCAAGGGTTCCTCTGGGACTTACGCCCTCCCCCGCCAGTTCTCCGGCTCCCGAACGGGTCGCCTGAACCAGCGCCGCAATGTAGGCGCGAAGGTCCGCATGGACAAAAATCTTTCTGCATTCCCGGCGAAGGGCGCTGATCTCTTCCGCTCCCGCGCAGGGGATGACCCTGCTGAGAGGCTCGTCTTCGATGAAGCGGTCAATCATGGCGCATTCTTCCTTCTGGTCCATCTTTCCCATCCGGATCCGCATCAGGAAACGGTCCATCTGCGCCTCCGGGAGCGGATAGGTCCCCAGGGTTTCAACAGGATTCTGGGTTGCCGCCACAAAGAAAGGATCCGGAAGCGTCCTGGTCACCCCGTCCACCGTCACCTGGCCCTCCGCCATGCATTCCAGAAGGGCGGACTGGGTGCGGGGCGTCGCGCGGTTAATCTCATCCGCAAGCAGAATGTTGGTGAATACCGGTCCCGGCCGGAATACAAATTCAGACTTCCCCTGATGATAATAATTCAGTCCCGTCACATCGCTGGGCAGCAGGTCCGGCGTAAACTGGATCCGGCTGAAATCAGCCCCCATGCTCAGGGCCAGCGTTCTGGCCATGACCGTTTTCCCCGTGCCCGGCATATCTTCCAGCAGAACATGTCCGCCGGCGGCAAGGGCCGTAAGAAGGAGCCGGATCGGCTCCCTGCGCCCGATCAGAACCGATTCCATATTTTCCTGAATCTTTTTCAGAACTTCCATAGCCATAATCATTTCTCTCCAAACTCCGGCCCTGCCTGCATCTTCCCGCACAGGCACTGCTCTTCATTCATTTCCATCCCCGCCTCTGATCCGAGGGAATCCTGCCGCTCATCCGCCGGCAGAGCGCAGGTGTCAGTCAGCAAAAGCCCAGGACAGATCCGCTGTCACCTGTGTCTGAAGGGCATCGGCAGACAGATCTTCAAGCTCCGGCAGTTCCACAGGCAGATGGAATTCTTCCTCAGCCCCCGTTCCGTCCGGATCCAGGGTCCAGAGCTGTGTCCGTTCCAGGATTGTCCTGCCGTCTGCCGTCACCGTGACATACAGAGGCACTGTCAGGGAGCCTGCTGTTTCCTCCAGGTCGGAGGGCTTTGCGACATAATGCGGAAGCAGCCCGCTGTAATCCCCGATCTCTGCCCGGAAGCTGATCTCAAGAATTCCGTCCTTAAGATCCGTCCGCAGATCCCGGATATGAACTTTGCTTTCCCCTTCCTTCGTTTCCTGCCCGGATACAGTTTCTTTTACGGATACCGCATCCTTCCCGGCGGCATTCTCCTGCCCTGATACCGCATTCTTTCCGGCGGCATTTGCCTTCCCGGATGCAGTTTCCTTCCGGATTGCCGCCTCATATGCGGAAACATTTTCCATCAGATAGCCGAATGCCTCCTTCAGATACGGAAGGAAGAAAGCCGCGCTGTGTTCCCCGTTGTCGATCTCAAACCGGTAGTCCACGCCCAGCTCATCCAGCTTTCTGGCGTAGGGAATGTGGACCAGGTCAAATGTATACGCGTCATGATTGCCTGCGATGAAATACTGCCTGAACTGTCCGAGGAAGGGCGCTTTCGTCCCTTCGTCCGTCATGACCGGATAGATACCGGCAAAATTAATGGCTCCGTAGATATCAAAGATCCAGGAATAAAGCCCGGGATGCCGCAGCGCGTTCAGATAAGCGCCCCCGCCGCCCATGGATTCACCGGCAATGCCCCGGTATCTGCGGTCCGGAATCGTCCTGAGGCTCGAATCCACCTCCCGGATCAGGTCTTTATTCAGCATATCCGCGTAGATGTCTTTCCACCAGCTCATCTTATTGGGATGGGAATCATCGGGAAAAATGAAGATACAGGGCGGAATGGTTCCCTCCGCGATCCCCTCGTCCAGAAGCTCCGGCACTCCGTCGATGATAAATGATTTTCCTGTGGAGCCGATCCCGTGCAGCATGTAAACGACAGGATACCGCCTGCTGCTCTCATAATATCCTTCCGGCAGATATACACGGTAAATGACTTCCCTGCCGCCAAGCGCCTCCGAGACCATGCTGGTCTCATAGACTCTCTCCTTTTCCGTCTCCTCCGGGGGATCTTCCTGACCGGCACAGATGCAGACCGGTCCCGCGTACCATCCCCCTGCTCCGCTGGAATTGCAGACGCGGACAGCGATTGTATTTTCCCCCGTCTGAAGAAGACCGTCCGGCAGCGGATAGACCCGCTCCAGATCCCAGGGATTCGTCATGTCATAGCTGCCGCCCTCCTCAGGAATGCCCGTGGCGCCGACCCGGACGCCATTGACATAAACCTCGTCCCCTTCGTCCATCATGCCTGCCTTCAGCAAAAGGCCGCTTAGCCCAAAGGATTCCGGCACGCTGAAAGAGCGGACATACCAGGCGTATCCCGCAAACCAGGGGTTCCCCTGCAGCGACGGGGCAAAGTCTTCCGTCCACCAGTCAAGGGCCGGCTGAACAGTCTCCCAGCTCTCCCAGTCCGCCTCTTCAAGAAGATAATCAATCCGGTCCAGGTCCTCTGACCCGCCGAGGGCTGAAAGCCCCTTATACGCCTGAAAATGCCAGTCCCCCATCAGATCGATCATGCGGTCCTGCCCCTGCGTCACCGGCTCGGCCGGAATATATTCTGTCTCCGTCTCTTCTTCCGGCTCCAGACCGAAGAGCAGGCTGAAGCGGTTCAGGGACCGTTCCAGGTTGTTAAGATAACTGCCGTAATGTTCCGCCGTCCTGCTGGAATATTCAAAAACGCCGTAATCCCAGGAGGAGGCGCTGTGATGCGGATCCAGGGCGTCTGTCCGGAAAAGAAGGGAAATGTCATCCGACCCGCCCGGCGCAGCGGCCAGAGGGGAGCCGGAATTGGAATCTATGTAGGTATAATAATTCTTAACCCATTCACATTCCGAAGCATAGTGGGTATTGACGCTCCCATAGAGGGCGTCGTATATAGCCGGCCGGCTTCCCGCGTAGGGATTCCATCGTTCATCTCCGTCAGCTTCAGCAGATTCTTCCGCGCCGGCATCACCGGATTCCTCCCCGGCAGCTTCAGCGGATTCTTCCGCGCCGGTTCCGGTAAAGACACCGTCATGGCTCGCGATTGCCCGGAAATAAGCGGGCTCTTCGTTCAGATTCCCGTCTCTGTCCAGGTAGCCGAGCAGAAATGATAAATAGCCTCCGGTTCCCGTCCCTGCCGTTCCCCGGAATGCCGGATCAGGGATCACGGAATACTGCTCTTCCACCGCCGCGATCGAAGCCTCCAGCTGGCCGTAGAGATCAAAATCAACGCTCCGGTCAGAGATCCCGTCCCCGTCCGCGCCGGCTTCCTGCTCTCCGAACTGTGGAAGGACAAAGACCATATCCAGAACCTCATCCGTGCGCATCAGATCCCTCAGAACCCCGGCGATCCCGTCCTCCAGATACTGCCTGGCGCTGAAGCCGTCCGGCGGCATCAGATAGACGCTGGGATATTCCCGGGCCGGATCATAATCCTCAGGCAGAACCAGATAGATCTGCCGCCCGTCAGAGGTTTCAAGACTTTCATACAGAGCGCTGTCATCCGCCGCAGTCAGGACTGGATCCGACGGGCCCTCTCCGGCAGAACGGTCTCCATTGTTCTCAGGAGCGGTTTCCGCCTGCGCTGTCACGGTCACGTTCTCAGGAGCAAGATCCGCCTGTGCTGCCGCGGTCACGCCCGCGGCCCCGAGCAAGGCGGATGAAAATAAAACGGTGAAAATTCTGTGCCTGCCCATTTCCCGTTCTCCTTCCTTCCACAGGAATCAGTTCCCTGCGTGCGAAATCCATTTCCTTATATATAACCCGGGATTGCCCGTCCTGCGGGCAGGGATCCTGTTATACCCGCGCCATTAAGATGACACTGACCTTTTCAGATCTGTCCCTCTTTGCAAAGATACAGATGTTGGGGGCAGGATGAATTCTGCCCCCACACGGTCAAGTTCCATGAATCTATAATATCATAATGCCTTTCCCCGTTCCAGAGTCCATAAAATGAAAGGGCAGGGGTTTCTCTGTCCCCTGCCCTCTCTCTCCTTTAAATCTGTTTTCCGACGATTGCCGGCCCGGAAAAAATGCCATTCAGCGATGAAACAGTCCTTTTTTCTCAAACTGTTCCGACAAGACGTCTGTACAGGTATAGCCGGTCTGATTGACGGCATCCTGTATAAAAGCCGGATCTACTGCCTCTTCCGTCAGGAACGACGCTTCTTTTCTGCTCCGTGAAGCACTGACCTTCTTTGCTGAAGGAACTGCCTTCCGGATTGTTTCACAGACATGCGCTTCGCACATTCCGCACTGCATTCCTTCAACTGTCAATGTAGTCCTGATCATAACTTCTTTCTCCCCGGAACCACTGTTAAGGGTTCCCCGGCTTCTGTCTTTCTCCCGACCCTGCTGCAATGTGAACAGCCTGCGCAGGAACCGCCGCAGCCTGCGCAGCCGCCGCTTTTACTGCTTTTTATAATCTCTCCGGCACAGATCCGGACTAACAGGCAGACCAGAAGAACTGCCACTGCATTTCCGATCAACGACGCCATTCTCCCGCTCCTTTCTTTCACCTTCCGGAAAAATCGTCACAGTTTCTTTCTCAGGCAGATGCCGCGTCTACAGAAGTCAGATTTTTTCTTCCTTCCTCAGGCTCATACCCTTTTCTTACCAGCATATAGATGATGCCGATGATCAGCGCAATCCCGATCATGGATCCCAGTCCGAAGCTGGTATCACCCGAGAACAGGCCGCCAACCTGATAGGAGATGAAAGCCAGGATGTATGCCCATAAAGTCATATACCCGATTGCGGCCCAGGTCCATTTCGCATTGTTCATCTCACGTTTAATCGCACCGATGGCGGCAAAGCACGGAGCGCAGAGAAGGTTGAATACCATGAAGGCAAATGCCGATGCCGCTGTGTAATCGGCAGCGACGCGGCCCCAGATCTGTTCGCCGTTTTCACCCAGCTCTTCCTCGCTGTCATCATAATTGTACAGCACGCCGAAGGTTCCTACGACTTCCTCCTTCGCGACCAGTCCCGTGATGGTAGCCACGGCAGGTTTCCAGGAACCGAAGCCAAGCGGCCGGAAAACAACGGAAATGCCATTTCCGACAGCAGCCAGGAAGGAAGCATCCATAGGAGTCACATCTTCCTCCGGAATATTCATTTTCTCTGCCAGCTCTGTTAGGGTTGATTCGGAGACAATGCTCTCATCCTCCCACATATTGTTGACCAGTCCAAAATGTCCGTTGATGTTTCCGAAAGAACTCAGGAACCAGATAATGATGGAAGAAATTACGATAACAGATCCTGCACGCTTGATGAAAGACCATCCGCGCTCCCAGGTCGCCCTGAGCACGTTGCTGACGGAAGGTACATGGTAGGCAGGCAGTTCCATGACGAAGGGCGCCGGTTCGCCTGCAAAAGCCTTGAATTTTTTCAGAATAATACCGGAGACGATAATGGAACCGATTCCGATAAAATACGCGGAAACAGCAATCAGCGGCGATTCATCGAAGATCGCGCCGGCAATCAGGCCGATGATGGGCAGCTTCG
>DGHP01000179.1:10337-15088 GCA_002392705.1 Lachnospiraceae bacterium UBA3845
TGATGGGCAGCTTCGCGCCGCAGGGCATAAAGGTGGTGGTCATGACCGTCATCTTGCGGTCACGGTCATTTTCGATCGTCCTGGAAGCCATGATTCCGGGAACTCCGCAGCCCGTCGCCACCAGGCAGGGAATGAATGACTTTCCGGACAGGCCGAACTGCCGGAAGATACGGTCCATTACGAAAGCGACACGCGCCATGTAACCGATATCCTCAAGAACAGCAAGCAGCAGAAACAGCACCAGCATCTGGGGCACAAAGCCCAGAACTGCGCCGACACCGGCCACGATACCATTCTGGATCAGTCCGTAAACCACTGAGCCTTCTGATACATGCAGAAGGGAAAGCAGACTGTCCACGGCGCCCGGAAGCCATTCTCCAAAGACAACATCATTCGCGAAATCCGTAGCCTTGGTACCGATGGACACCGGCCAGCCTCCCATGGCAATCGCGTAGATCAGGAACATGACTCCCGCAAAGATCGGAAGACCCAGAATCCTGTTGGTCACGATCTGATCGATCTTATCGGAAACCGTCAGGCTGTGAGCCGCTTTTTTCTTTCTGACCGTCCGCGAGCAGACGCCGCTGATGTAATTATATCTGGCATTGGTTATGATGGATTCGGAATCGTCATCCAGCTCTTTTTCACAGTCTTCAATATGCTGCTCGATTTCGGCGGCAACGCCGTGAGAAAGCCTGAGTTCCTGCATCACCTTCTCATCGCGTTCAAAAACTTTTATTGCGTACCAGCGCAGATATTTCCTGTCCCCGATCAGTGTCTCGATGGACTCCTCGATATGGGCGATTGCATGTTCCACGCTTCCTTCAAAAACATGCGGACGTTCCGTCAGATTTTTCCGGGATGCCTCGGACACCACCGCATCCGCCACCTGACTGACGCCGTCGGATTTGAGAGCGCTCATCTCCAGAACTCTGCAGCCCAGTTCTTTCTCAAGTTTTTTTGTATCAATCAGATCGCCGTTCTTCCGGACAATATCCATCATATTAACCGCGATCACAGTCGGAATCCCGAGTTCCAGCAGCTGTGTGGTAAGATACAGATTTCTCTCAATGTTGCTTCCGTCAACAATATTCAGGATGGCGTCCGGTTTCTCATTAACCAGATACTGGCGGGAAACCACTTCCTCAAGCGTATAGGGGGAAAGCGAATATATGCCGGGAAGGTCCTGAATGATCACATCCGGGTGGCCTTTCAGCTTTCCTTCCTTCTTTTCCACCGTCACTCCCGGCCAGTTTCCGACATACTGGCTGGATCCGGTCAAATTGTTGAACAGGGTCGTTTTTCCGCTGTTCGGGTTTCCGGCCAAAGCAATTTTTATACTCATTTTCGTATTCTTCCTTTCAGGATTCCTGTAAACCGCGCTCTTCCTGCCTGACGCGGAACTGTCACTGGACTTCGATCAGTTCAGCGTCACTTTTGCGGACTGACAGCTCGTAGCCGCGCACGTTCAATTCCATCGGATCGCCCAGGGGTGCCACCTTCCTTACGAAAATCTCCACTCCCCTGGTGATCCCCATATCCATAATCCTGCGCTTGACGGGTCCTTCCCCGTGCAGCTTCAGTACTTTGCATGTACTGCCGACCGGCACATCCTTTAAAGTTCTCATATTGCTCCTTTCCAACTAGTACTGTATCCGCATGGCCAGCTGTTCATCCAGCGCGATCCTTCCATTCTTAACCTGAAGAATCAGGTTTCCCTTGTTGTTCTGGACTACGGTAACCTGGTCGCCTTCCATGAGTCCCAGATCATGCAGATGGTGTCTGGTCTCATCCTTTCCCGTGATTCGCTTCACAAGAACCGTCTCTCCCGCTGCCGCCATCGTAACAGGCATCATATCTGCCTCCTTCCGGCAGGTAATCCTGCCGTAACGTTTTGTTATTGCAACATTCGTTAGTTATATTAAACTAATTATCAGCAGAAGTCAATAACCAAAATAAGCTATACCTTCCGCCCGCATTTCCGCTTTTCCGAAGAGCGGCAGGGAAAATACGATTCATGCCCGGGAGTTTATCTTTATACCCGGAGTTCATCTTCTCTATTGTGAATTCATATAAAAACTGGTAAGATGGTAAACGGTTACTTTTTCACAGCACGTCCGGCAATGTCGATCAGCGCGGAGATCTTCGCGGCTGCATGCAGGAAACAATCTTCTTTATCCGGACCGGCCGGATTATCTGCCGCTGGGAAAAACAGCGGTAAGCATCATACGATTTGCCCTCAGAAAGAAGGAACTATGCCTATTCGAATTCAGTCGGATCTTCCCGCCCGTGAGATTCTGGACAGGGAAAACATTTTCGTGATGGACGAGGAACACGCCGATCTGCAGGATATCCGCCCTCTGGAGGTCCTGATTCTGAACCTGATGCCGCTCAAGGAGGACACCGAGCTGCAGCTGCTCCGTTCCCTCTCCAATACGCCGCTTCAGATCAACATCACATTTCTGATGATGGATACACATGAGTCAAAGAATGCATCCACCAGCCATCTGAACAAGTTCTACCAGGTTTTCCCGGACATTGAAAAAAACTACTACGACGGCATGATCGTCACAGGAGCTCCTGTCGAAACCATGCCTTTTGAAGAAGTCGACTACTGGCCGGAGCTGTGCCGGATCCTGGACTGGACAGATGAACATGTTACCTCCACCATCCATCTTTGCTGGGGCGCCCAGGCTGCGCTCTACCGCCACTACGGCCTGCCGAAGACCGACCTGGGCTACAAGCTGTTCGGACTCTACCGGCATAAAGTCATGAACCGCAAGATTCCGCTGGTAAGGGGTTTTGATGATTATTTCTATGCCCCGCATTCCCGCTACACGGAGGTCTCGAAGAAGGCCATCGAGAGCTGTCCGGATCTCATTATTCTTGCAGAGTCCGCGGAAGCAGGCGTATTTCTCGTCATGTCCGCTGACGGCCGCCGCATCTTTGTGATGGGACATCCCGAATATGACCGCGTGACGCTGGACAAAGAATACCAGCGCGACGTCAGCAAAGGGATTCCGATTCAGCTGCCCAAAGATTACTATCCGGATAATGACCCGGACAATAAGCCGCGGCTGCTCTGGAGAGCACATGCCAACACGCTCTACGCGAACTGGATCAATTACTATGTCTACCAGCTGACACCGTATTCCATCGGAACCCGCGTTTATACCTACGAACATCTGCACTGAGAAAGGGGTTATATGGGAGGTTTTTTCGGAGTTGCATCAAGACGTGACTGTATTTTCGATTTATATTATGGAACCGATTACCACTCTCATCTGGGAACAAGGCGCGCCGGCATGGCAGTCTACGACACGGAACGCGGTTTTGACCGCGCGATCCACAACATAGAAACATCCAATTTCAGACCGAAATTTGAAAAAGACATCGTCCATATGAAAGGGAATCTCGGCATCGGCTGCATCTCGGACTATGAGCCGCAGCCCCTGATCGTGCGCTCCCATCACGGAACCTACGCGATCACGACGGTAGGAAAGATCAACAATACCAACGAGATTGTAAATATCCTTTTTGAAAACGGACATTCCCATTTTCTGGAGATGAGCGGCGGAGACATCAATCCGACAGAGCTGGTGGCCTCCATCATCAACCAGAAAAGCACAATCACGGAAGGCATCCATTATGCCCAGGAGCTGATCCGCGGTTCCATGACGCTTCTGCTGATGACAAAGGAAGGCATCTATGCCGCCCGCGACAAGTTCGGGCGGACGCCTGTCCAGGTCGGAAAAAACGAATACGGCTACTGCGTCTGTTTCGAGAGCTTCTCCTATCTGAACCTGGGATATGTTCCGGAAAAGGAACTGGGGCCCGGGGAGATTGATTTCATCAGCCCCGAGAGCGTTGAAGTCCTGCAGAAAGCGCAGGAAAAGATGCGGATCTGCACCTTCCTCTGGATCTATTACGGATATCCGGCCTCGAACTATGAAGGGCTGAACGTGGAACAGGTGCGCTACAGCTGCGGAATCAGGCTGGCCGAGCGCGATAAAAAGCGCGGCAATATCCATCCGGACCTGATCGCGGGCGTTCCGGATTCCGGCGTGGCCCATGCAGTCGGCTATTCCAACGCGTCCGGCGTTCCATACGGCCGGCCTTTCGTCAAATATACGCCTACCTGGCCCAGATCCTTCATGCCGCCCTTCCAGGACAGACGCAACCTGATTGCAAAGATGAAGCTCATTCCCGTCCACCAGCTGATCCGCGGCCGGAGCCTTCTCATGATCGACGATTCGATCGTCAGGGGCACACAGCTGCGCGAGACCACGGAGTATCTTTATGAGAGCGGCGCGAAGGAAGTGCACATCCGGCCCGCATGTCCGCCGCTGATCTACGGCTGCAAGTACCTGAACTTCTCCAGGTCCAGCTCGGAGCGGGAGCTCATTACCCGCAAAACCATCATGCGTCTCGAGGGGACACCGAACCCGTCCGCGGAGACACTGCAGACATACATCAATCCGGATTCGGACGAATACGCGGCCATGCTGGAAGAGATCCGGAAAGAGCTGAACTTCACATCGCTCCACTACCACCGCCTGGACGATATGATCGAAGCGATCGATCTGGAGCCCTGCAAGCTGTGCACCTACTGCTGGAACGGCAAAGAATAAAGTCCGGCAGCCGTTCAGTACTCCGGATTCGGGTTGCTGAATAGTCACAGAATCCGAAATTAACGAAAAAAGCCCTTACCCGTGCGGTCATGCAGCCATGACCCCGGATAAGGGCTGTTT
>DGHP01000179.1:15163-18418 GCA_002392705.1 Lachnospiraceae bacterium UBA3845
TTTACTCCAGCATTTTCAAAAAATCTTCCTCCGTCAGGATCGGAATTCCCAGCTCGCCCGCGCTCTTATTCTTCGAGGACTTGGAAAGCGGGTCGTTATTGATCAGATAATCGGTTTTCTTCGAGACCGATCCTGTCACTTTTCCGCCCTGCCGTTCGATCAGTTCCTTCAGCTCCCGCCTGCCGGCAAAATGGCTGACGGAGCCGGTAATAACAAAAGTTTTCCCTTTCAGCTTCTGTTCTCCGCCGCTTCCGTTCCCGGCTTCCGTTCCATCCGCGGCCGCGCTTTTCTGAAGACTGATCTCCGTAAGAAGATCCTCAAGCACTGCCCGGTTCTCCTCCTTTTCAAACCAGCCGGCGACAGCCTTCGCCATCACGTCCCCCACGCCCGGCACTTCCTTCAGTTCCTCTTCCCCGGCATGACGCACCCGCTCCAGATCCTCATCAAAGGCCTGGCTGATCACTCTTGCGTTCGCGACGCCCACATTCGGAATTCCCAGGGCAAACAGAAGCCGCGGCAGGGTTGCCGCACGGGCATTTTCTATACTCTGTTCCAGATTCTCACAGGACTTTTTCCCGAATCCTTCCATCTCCATGATCTCATCCCTGTGCTCTTTCAGACGGAAGAGATCGCCGAACCGGTGGATGAATCCCCTGCCGATCAGTTTCTCGAGGGTCATCTCGGACAGGCCGTCTATATTCATGGCATCCCTCGACACAAACTGCGTGAAGGATTTGATCTTTTTAGCCGGACAGTCCGGATTCTCACAGACCAGAGTCTCGGCCCCAAGCGCGTTGTGAATCGAGACCGGCATGCCGCAGGCGGGACAGCTGTCCGGAAGCGGAAGCGTATCGGACTGCGTCAGGTTCTCCTGGATCTGGGGAATAATCATATTCGCCTTGTAGACCGTGACCGTATCGCCGATTCCAAGCTTCAGGGCTCTTAAGATACTGATATTGTGGAGGCTTGCCCGGGATACCGTAGTCCCCTCCAGTTCCACAGGTTCAAAGATTGCCACCGGATTGATCAGACCGGTCCGGGACGGGCTCCACTCAACCTCGAGAAGCCGCGTCTGCGCCAGCTCGTCCTGCCATTTAAAAGCAAAGGCATTGCGCGGGAATTTCGCCGTCGTTCCCAGGGCTTCCCCGTACGCGATATCATCATAGAGGGCGACCAGTCCGTCCGAAGGAATCTCATAATGAAGGATCTTTTTCTCAAAGTAAGCGATGGTCTCATCCAGTCCGTCCGCCGTGGTCATCAGATGCTCCACAACCTCAAAGCCCTGCTGCTCCAGAAAACGGAACTGCTCCAGATGGGAATTCCGGAAATCAACGCCTTCTGCCTTTACGAGAGAAAAGGCGAAAAAGCGGACATTTCTGCGGGCCGTAATCTCATTGTTCAGCTGGCGAACGGAACCGCTGCACAGATTGCGGGGGTTCTTGTAATGGACCTCCTCCTCTCCCATGGATTCATTGATCTTCTCAAAATCCGGATAGGAGATGACCGCCTCCCCGCGCAGGATCAGCTCTCCCCTGTAGGGAATTCTCAACGGGAGGTTCCGGAACACTCTCGCGTTGCCGGTAATCACCTCGCCGACCACGCCATTGCCGCGGGTAACTGCCTTCTGCAGCTCTCCCTCCCGGTAAGTCAGCACCACCGTCAGACCATCCAGTTTCCAGGAAATGAGCGTCTTCTGATCTCCGATGAAGGATCTGAGCACTTCAATCTCTTTTGTTTTATCGAGAGAAAGCATCGGCTTCTCATGCCGCTCCTTCGGCAGCTCTTCAACCGCCTCGTATCCGACCCGGATCGTCGGACTGCCCGCAAGGACCGTCCCGGTCTCTTTCTCCAGCGCTTCCAGTTCCTCATAGAGCCGGTCATACTCATAATTGCTCATGATCTCCCGGTTCTCTGCGTAATATGCCTTCGAAGCCTCATCCAGAGTTTTCGCAAGCTCTTTCATGCGTCCGATGGCCGCTGCCTGACGATCCGTCTCCGCCGCGGCAGCCGCATCCTGCTTCCCATTCCCTGAAGCCGGGGTTAAATCAATACCAGTTTTCTCTTCTGACGCCATATCTATCCCTCCCGGATCGGCTGCTCCCGTCTTAAAGCTGCAGGCCAAGATCCTTTTTAAGCACCCGCAGCTCCTCCTCCGTCAGTTCTCTGCAGGCCCCCTCTTTCAGAGAGCCAAGCTTAATATTCATCACCCGGATCCGTTTAAGCTTCCGGACCCGGTATCCCAGTGTCAGGCACATTCTGCGGATCTGCCTGTTCAGCCCCTCTGTCAGGATAATGTCAAAACTGTTCTGATCCAGGGGACGGACTTCGCAGGGCCTGGTAGTGCGGTCCAGTTCTTCCAGATAGACGCCGGCCCCCATCTTCCTCAGAAAATCCCGGTCATAGGGCCGGTCCACTGTCACCTGATACTCCTTTTCATGTCTCCCCCGGGCCTTCTGGATCAGATTGGAAGCCTCTCCGTTGTTGGTCATCAGGATCAGGCCTTCCGAATCCTTATCCAGCCTCCCCACGGCAAATACACGCTCCGGATAATGCACCATGTCCTCAAGCGTCAGGTCTCCCCGGCTCCGGTCCGTGGTGACGACCACGCCCGCAGGTTTATTCACGGCAAGGAAAATCTCCTTTTTTGCAGGCTCCACCCGTTTTCCGTCTACAGATACCCTGTCTCCTTCCCGGACAACCGTCCCCAGGGAAACAGGATTCCCGTTCACAGTTACTCTGCCGGCCCCGATCAGGCGGTCCGCCTCCCGCCGGGAACAAACGCCCGAGGCGCTCAGATAGCGGTTCAGACGCATCTGATCAGGTCCATTCTTTTCCGGCGCTTCCATATCCGCTCTGTTTTTCCGCAGTACCTGCTTCATAATCCCCCTGCAGCTCCTTCGTTTCACTTCCGGCAAAATGAGAGTCCTGCCCCTTTTACAGTTTTTTTCGGCCGAATGTGATTTCCGCTGCTTTTACAGCTTTAGCCCCGGCCGGATTCTGTCCTGCAGAATCGATAAAAGGCTGCCGCATCTCATGCGTCAGCCTTTCCATACTTTGCTGAAAACCATATCCCCGGAATCTCAGACCGGCGGCTCCATAAGAAGGAGCGCTGCCTGCCTTATACAGTTCCGCCGGAATTCATGGTCAGGTAATTCCCTGCCACAAATCCGTCTACCGTGCTTCCTGTAGAGGAATCCGTGAAATTCACATGCACCCAGTCTCCCTCAAGGCCGACAACGTTAACCACCTGGCCTT
>DGHP01000082.1:0-7606 GCA_002392705.1 Lachnospiraceae bacterium UBA3845
GGAGACTGTGGGGAAAGACGTTTCCTCAGGGCTCATCAAACTCACAGATCACTGTATAGCCGCTCTCATCCTCCCTCACCTCCGTCACGGTTCCGTCAAAAACCTTCAGACGGTGGCGCATGTCATAGTTGGCGCTCATGGCTACGGCAGGTTCGATTGTATAATACCAGGTCTCGGGCAGCACGCCCTCCGATACATGAACCGGATCTCCCACGCTGACCAGGCCTTCCCGCTCCATCTTGAACTCCATCTTTCTCATAATCTTTCTCCAGGAAACCTTGCTATCTGGTTTTTAAAACTATATAATGTCATTAGTGAGGTGATGATATATGGCGACTAATGATAAAGATACCGGCAAAGAACTTCTGTTTTACCTTCTGGATTCGGTCGACAGGCTGGAAACGATTCAGCCGGATGAGATTCCGAATATTGATCTGTATATGGATCAGGTGACGACCTTTATGGAGGAGCACCTGAAGAATTCCTGCCGTCATTCTGACGATAAGATTCTCACCAAAACGATGATCAACAATTACGCCAAAAACAATCTCATGCCTCCGCCGGAGAAGAAGAAATATACCCGGGAGCACATCATGCTCCTGATCTTTATCTACTACTATAAAGGTTTTCTGTCCCTCCAGGACATCCAGTCCATCCTGCAGCCGCTCGGGGAAAAGTATTTCCACGCAGACCAGGGGAAAAACGTCGAGGATATCTACAGCGAGATCACCCGCATGAACGGCGACCGCATGGAGAATTTCCGTGAGGAAGTAAACGATATGGAAGACACGGCGGCTGACTATTTTCAGGACGCCGAACCGTCTGAAAAGGAATTCCTGCGCGTTTTTTCCATGATCAACATGCTTGCCTACGATGTATATGTCCGCCGCATGCTGATCGAGAAGCTGATCGACCGCTACTTCCGCGATGAGGATCCGGGACAGGGCAAAAACCAGCGCCGCAGGAAAAAAGCAGGCTCGACGCCTGATCCTGACCGCTAGGATATAAAATCAATAGAAAGACCGGCGCTTTTACCCGCCGGTTTTTCTCTGTCCGTCTCATTTCACTGCCCTGATCCGCAGCTCTCTTTTATCCGGTCGCTTTTCACTGTCCTGATCCGCAGCCGTTTCTTTTATCCGGTCACTTTTCACTGTCCTGATCCGCAGCCGTTTCTTTTATCCGGTCAAATATCATGCGATATCCGTCACTGCCGTACTCCAGGGCACGGTTCACACGGCTGATCGTCGCCGTGGACGCGCCGGTTCTCCGGGCTATATCAAGATATGTCTTCTCCTCTGTCAGCATCTTCGCAACTTCAAAACGCTGCCCCAGGCTGATCAGTTCCGACACGGTACACAGGTCCTGGAAAAAGCTGTAGCACTCTTCCCGGCTGCGCAGAAGAAGAACCGCGTCACACAGTTCGTCCACTGCCGGGCTTCTGACCGTTTTGCTCATCCTGTTTTCTCCTCCCAAAACAAAGTTCTGTACCATGACTCAATGCCCCGGATGACGATTATGCAGCCGCGTCTGCAAAAAGCGCAGCCGTGGGCAGAATATGTCTCCTCCCCGGCATTCAGGATCTGTCCGGTGCGGTCTTTTTATTTACAAAAGGCTGCACGAACCGTACAGCCTTCTGATCTGTTCTTTTTCAGCACCCTTCCCTTTCCGGAATCAGCCTGAGATATCCAGCGCATAGAGCGTGCCGTCCTCCGCCGTGGAAGGATTATGCACCGAAGCGTTCACATGCAGGCCGGTATAGAGTCCGTCTGACGCCGATATGGACGCCTCTGCTGTGTAGACCGTATAGACTTCTCCGTCATCTCCCTGGATCGTAATCGTGCTGGGGGTCGAATCTATTACCGTCCCGCTGACACTGGAATACTCCTCTGATGAGGAAGAAGACGATGACGAGGAAGAAGCGGTTCCGTCATCGTTATTTACCTCTTCAGGCAGACCCTGCGGCTCGGTATTCGTCAGATAATCCTTCGCCACATAGCCGGTTCCGTCCCCGGTTGAGACGATAAACCAGTTGGGCGTCTCACCGATGACCGTAACCGCCGTGCCGCCGCTCAGAGCTCCGCTGACAGATGAATCCATACTTGGCTGTGAGCGGATATTCACGCCTTCCGTTGTATAGAGCGTGGAATAGGAATCATAATTGGAAGAGGTGCTTATCTCCGCCTGGGCTTCAGGGCTCAGCTCCTGGGAATCCTCAGGCTCTCCGTCCGCTGTGTTCGCGCCCTGCTGTCCATAGATCAGGAAATCTTTTCTGACATAACCCGTCACCCCGCCGACACTGACCTGGAACCATCCGCTGGTCTCACCGGTAACGGTGACCGCCTCGCCGGACCCGAAGCCGCTGATCACATCCGTGTCCGTTCCGGGGCCGGAGCGAACATTGACTGTATCGTTCGTATACAGGGTCACATTCGCACCGTATGTCTGAAGCGAAGCAAGCTGCTGGGCCGATTCGCTGCCGGCAGTGGTCTCATGGGTCTCCCCCTCCGTCGTCGTACCGGCAATCTGGTTTCCTGTCACACTCTTCAGCTCTTCATCCTTCAGGACGGTGAAGCTGTCTACGGAATCCTCCACAGCCTTCAGCAGGGTGCTGTTGTCATCTGTCATGGTACCCGTGATCACGTAAGCCTGATCTTTGGCCACGATGCTATAAGTCACCGTGTAGGCCCACATGCGGGCTGCCGCGTTGTACTTCACCACATAGCGGTAGATGCTGACATCTCCGACAGTTTTGCTGTCAAAACTCTCCACATCATATGCTTTTGGATCTGAATACTGTCTGGTCAGCGCAGCCTCAAGATCCTTCTGCGTTGTCTGGATGGACAGGGTCTTCATGGAGGATTCCGTACTGGCATGTTCGATTCTGATCATCACGTCGCTGCCGGATGAAAAAACGCGAACCTCATCCGCATCCTGCTGTACCTTCCAGGTATTGTCCGGAAGCGTGATCCGGACGGTGCCGTCCCTTGATGTATAATCCACAGCAGTAATCAGCTTCTGGGTCTCTTCCTCTGTCTCAGCGATCCGGATAATCTGGGAAGCGGCTTCTGTCTGTATCTCTTCTTTCCGGTCCGCTTTTTCTGTCTCCACTATGCTGGCAGGTTTCTCAC
This sequence comes from Lachnospiraceae bacterium UBA3845, assembly GCA_002392705.1. Classification (GTDB taxonomy): domain Bacteria; phylum Bacillota; class Clostridia; order Lachnospirales; family Lachnospiraceae; genus Porcincola. The sequence continues at coordinate 3,129 of DGHP01000082.1, forward strand.
GGATGCTCCCGCACCCTGACAGGAACAGAGATGTCCCCGATACAACCGCAGCACAGAGCAGGACCTGTCTGCCCAAATTCCTCAATTCCGTAGTCCTCCCTTACAGGCCGGCCTTTTCCGGCACTGTCATTTATACTCAGCCCTTATCCATGCCGGGGCCCTTTCCCCGGTACTTTCATCCTGTCTGCCGCACAGGAAAATCAGACCGCCGCACCGTCCTTTGTCCTCCGGTGTGACGGCCTTTCCTGTTTCGCTCAGCTCTCTGCCAGCGCAGATCAGCCGACCAGGTTTTTATTGATATATCCGCTTGAACCGTTGTAATTGACCTGATACCACCTGTCAGCCTCACCGACAATCGTCACCTGCGTTCCCGCATTCAGGACGCCGACTACATCGCTGACTTCACTGGCTGCGGAACGAAGGTTCGCGTCTGAATTCAGTGTGACAACCGTACCGCCGGACACTTCCACCGCCGGAGCCGCAGCCGGCTGCGGAGCCGGAGCTGCCGTATTATCATCCTCATCCATGTGTTCCGCCTGCACAGGCTCTGCCGCAGGCGCCGTCTCGGCAGCCTGACTGGCGGCGGCTGCTCTCTCCTCATCGGTCTTCGGAGCAACCTCGGAAGCCGACAACCAGTCCTTCGACACATAGCCGTAGGAATCCGAATCCTCAAAATATACTTTATACCAGTTCGGCGTCTCGCCGGTAACCGTTACGGTCTGACCCTGGTCAAGGCTTCTGAAAACATTATCCTTCTTCGTAGTCGGCTTCTCGCGGACGTTCACATCATCAAGAGCATACATGGTGGTCCAGTTCTCATAGTCCTGCTCCTGATTCCTCTCCTCCTTGGCGGAAAGCTCCACTTCGGTGGCCGGTTCCGGTGCGGGCGCCGGAGCCTCTGTCACCGGCTGTGTCTCCGTCTGCGGAGGAAGTTCCGTCACCGGCTGTGTCTCCTTCTCCGTCTCCGGAGCCTCTGTCACAGCTTCCGTAACAACCACGATCGGTGCATCCGTGACCTTTTCCGTCTCCTTGATCTGCATCGGACCGTTCCCGTCACGCATCTGCCCGCAGCCGGCTGCGAGTGCAGCAATCATGATGGCCGCAGTCAGCATCAGAAAAGCTCTTACGTTCTTCTTCATACCCTTGTTCCCCCTTAATAATTCCCCTTTTTCTGCTCTGTTGTCTCTAAACCCATCAGCAGGTTCCTTCTGTCCGGCAGAATTACCCTTACCCGCCGGAAAACGGTTCAGAAAACAGAAGCGCCGGCGTCGGCAGGATACTCTTTCCGAAACAGAAAACGCCGCAGTACACCGGCACACAACAATTTCGCGCAAAGGCGCCAGACTGTTAAACATTTTTACCCATAATAGCATTAAAGACAGCGAAAAACAAGTGAAATTGGCAGATCTAAGAAAGGAATCGCGCAGAATTAACATTTGTTTAAGAAAGCCGCGTAATTGTTCTTTTTTCTATATGGTGCTATACTGTTAACGTTTCACTTGTGTAGGGAAAGCAGCTTTAAGGCTGAGGCAATATGCTGCAGAATACCAGGATATGAGTTAAGGAGGATTCCATATGCCCGAAAAAGACAGGGAGACCGGCAACAAAGCAGGTGAGGAGAAACGAAGCGTGTGGAGAGAGATTCTGAGCTGGATCGAGGTGATTGCAGTAGCAGTCATTCTTGCGCTGGCGATCGATAATTTCATCATTATTAACGCCACCGTCCCCTCCGGTTCCATGGAGAAGACCATTCTGACCGGTTCCAGAGTTCTCGGTACCCGCTTCTCCTACTGGTTCTCGGAACCCAAGCGCGGAGACATCGTCGTCTTCTGGTACCCGATCGATGCAGAGAAAGATAAGAATCTTTCATTCTTCAAAAAGAGCCGTACAAAATACATCAAGCGCATCGTCGGTCTGCCGGGTGAAACCGTGGAGATCAGGGACGGTCAGCTTTACATTGATTCTGTCCCCCTTGAGGAAGATTATATCAACGGTGAATGGACTGTCGCGAACGGTCCCTTCCTCTTTGAGGTCCCGGAAGGCTGCTACCTGATGCTCGGCGACAACCGCAATAACTCCAGCGACGCCCGCTACTGGCCCAGCATCGCCTATACGGAGGGTCTTGCCGCGACAGCGGACGAAGCGCGCGCATATTCTTATGTCCCGAAGGATCAGATCCTGGGCAAGGCATATTTCTGCTACTGGCCCTTCTCACAGGTCGGTTCCCTTTACAGCGAAGACCGCGGGAAATAAGAACCCGGCAGCGGACTGAACAGATGGAGAAAAATAATAGGCTATGGCACATACAGAACAATCAGACCCGAAAAACCGGATCCGGGCCGCTTACGCGGCAAGCGGCGAGGACGCGGACCGTATGCTGGCTCTTCTTGCGGAAAATGGAATTGATGCCGCAAAGCAGGGCGGAAGCAGGGATATCTATACCGTAGGCGGAGTCTTTGGCGTAGAGATCATGGTCCCCGCGGACGACCTTGACCGTGCCCGTGAACTTCTCAGAGAGATGACAGGAGATGAATCCCCTGCCCCTGCTCCCCGGCGCTTCGGAAAAAAAAGCATCCTGAGTCTGGGGCTTGCCGTTCTTCTGCTCGTCCTGCTTGTATTTCTCAGAAGTCTGCTGGGATAGGCGGAAAGGGGGCAGATTCATGAAAGAACGCATTTTAAGTCTTCTGATCGGCTATATTCTGGGCTCTGTCCTGACAGCGGAGATTATCGTCCGCGGAAAAACCGGCAGGCCCGCCTCTGAATTCGGTTCCGGGAATCCCGGGATGGCCAATGTAATGAGGGTATTCGGTTTCCGGACAGGAATCGCCGTACTTGCGGGAGATCTGCTGAAAACCGTCGCCGCATCTCTCCTGTCCTGCCTCCTCTTCCCCTCGCAGGGGCAGATTCTTGTCCTGTATGCGGGGCTCGGCGCTGTCATCGGACATAACTGGCCCCTGTGGAACCGGCTGAAGGGCGGCAAGGGTGTCGCCGTTTCCTGCATGGCCATATTCCTTTTCAGCCCGCTCTGGGGACTGATTGCCGACGCGGCCGGCATGCTGGTCGTTCTCTTCACCGGCTATCTTCCCCTCGGCGCCGTCGTAATCACCACGCTGTATGCAGTATTTGCCATTCTTTTCCTCGGCAGGGAGGCAGCAGTGCTCTCCGTCATACTCGCACTTATCATGTTCCAGAGGCACTATCCGGGACTGGTCCGGGTGATGCGCGGGGAAGAACGCCGGAACGCGCAGCTCTTTAACAGAAATAAAGCAGGGAAACTCTGATATAATCAATGTTTCCCCGCTTTCTCCATACCGGCGGATAATCCGCTTCTGACTGAAAACTTTGATTAAAAAAGGGCTGATGCGTTCTCGTGACTTCAGTCCCGAGAGGTTCACAGATCCTGAGATTTACAGATCCTGAGGTTCACAGATCTTAATTGAGAGGAAAAATCCCGGACAGGCAATAAGCCCGTCCGGGATTCTTTGTTACTGGAAGAACTTCGGTCCCATATAACCGACCATTCCATCTACTTCTACCTTATACCAGCCTTCTTCGGGACCGTAAAACAGCACCGTGGTACCGGCCTGGTAAGTACCCAGTATATTGTCGCCGTAATCCGGCGCGCTTCTCAGATAGCAGGTTCCCGTCATAGTCAGATAGGTCGGCTGCGGCGCTTCCGTCTGAGCTGCCGGTGCTTCCGTCTGAGCTGCAGGCGCCTCCTGCACGACAGGTGCTGTCAGGACACTCCCGCCGTTCAGACCGCTGTCTGTACTGACGGAGCTGTTCACTTCCTGGGAAGAATAACCTGAAACCGGCAGACTGCTCTCCGCGCTGTCTGTCTCCTGCGGCAGATCCGCATTCTCTGTTCCCGGAACCGTCGGCGCAGTAAGCGTCGTCGGCAGGACGATCCCTGCATTCGTTACGGTAACGCCTGTAGCCCGGTTCGTCATGGAAGAAGAATTCCCTCCCATGGAGGAGCTCCCGCTCAAAAGAATCGTGTTCCGCACATCGACAGAATCCGGGGCAGTTTCTTCTTCCGTTTCCTGCTGGCTGTTCTGCGCCGCTCCGATGCCTACAAGGGGAGCCTCCGGATCAAAATCCTGGACAGCTTCCCTGTCCCATTCCTGCGCAGTCTCCGAAGCGGATTCTGTTTCAGCCTCTGTCTCAGCTTCCGTCTCATCCTCCGGACGGCTTTCCGTCCCGGAAGCGTTCTCTGTATCAGCCTCTTCAGTGACGCCGGAAGCCGGGCCCGCGCCGGTTTTGATTCCGTCTTCCGCGCCGGTCTGGGTTCTGTCCGGAACAGGATCCTCTTCGCTTTCCGTCCCGGTCATCTCTTCCGTCTCTGTATCAGCCTCAGTCTGCTGTTCTTCTGTCTCCGCTTCGCTCTCGCTCTGCTTCTCCGTTTCAGCTTCTGTTTCGGTCTGCTTTTCCGACTCAGCTTCGCTCTCGCTCAGCTTCTCCGTTTCAGCTTCGCTCTC
>DGHP01000082.1:7770-12557 GCA_002392705.1 Lachnospiraceae bacterium UBA3845
TCTGCTTCTCCGTTTCAGCTTCTGTTTCGGTCTGCTTTTCCGACTCAGCTTCGCTCTCGCTCAGCTTCTCCGTCTCAGCTTCTGTTTCGGTCTGTTTTTCCGACTCAGCTTCGCTCTCAGTCTGCTTCTCCGTTTCAGCTTCGCTTTCGATCTGCTTTACCGCCTCTGTTTCTGTCTCAGCTTCCGTCTCGCTCTCCGCCTGCATGGCAGCTCCCGCCTCTGACTGCGGGCCTTCCTCCTGCGCATTATCCGCGGACTCCCTCAGTTCCGCACCTGATACGACAGCGCCGCTTCCCGGAATATTCCTCTGAGACCGGTCGGAACGGACGCCTCCCATCAGGCCAACGATGGTAGCGATCACTACCCCCGCAAGCAGAAGCAGAATAATCATAACCAGATATCGGATATTGTCCGATATCCACTCCCGCAGCGCATCATCGCCGGTGCTGCCTCTCGATGATCTTTTTTTCATACAGAATCTCCCCTCCTGTATACAGCTGCACAAATCCGACTTCAGTTCGGAATATGCAGAAAACCCTTATTGATTTTTCTCCCCGGTTGCCCATTACGGCTGTTTTCCATCTTAATCGATTTTGAAGCCGCAATCAAGTGCATTCTTACGCAGGATCCTGAAGGCGGCGGAAAAAAAGAACTTCCGCGGCGTTCTCCCGCCGGAGGCAGGGGACTGTGTCCGCGGCGCTCTCCCGCCGGAGGCAGGAAACTGTGTCCGCGGCGCTCTCCCGCCGGAGGCTGAAGACTGTTAAAAAACTGCCGCCCGTCAGGAGCGGCAGCTTTCTGCGCTGTCATAGCGTGAAGGATCTGTTTTCAACATCAGCTTTTTATGCCCGCTTATGATCCGGCTTTCCGGCCCTCAGCCCGCTTATGATCCGTTTTGTCTGTACCCGGGTCTGTCGCTGACCTGGCGGCCGCTTCCGCCGCGTTGATCCGGCTTCTGCGCGCTTCCAGGCGGGGCAGAACCGCGTCCGTGTACAGGAAAGCAAAGATGGCCGCCATCGGAATGGCAATCAGGATTCCGATAATCCCGAACATTCTTCCGCCGACAATAATCGCGGCCAGAATCAGGATCGACGGCACGCCCAGCAGGCTTCCGAAAAGCTTCGGCTTGAAGAAATATCCGTCAAATGTCTGCAGTATCAGCGTGAAGATCAGGAAGCCCAGCGCATACCATGGATTAATCAGAACCAATATGGCTGAGCCGATCACCGCGCCCAGGATAGGGCCGAAGGTAGGCGCCAGGTTGGTCACGCCGACGACCACGGAGATCAGGGGCACATACGGGTATCCTGCAAAAAGCATGAATGCCGCGTTGATGGAACCGATCAGCAGGCCGTCCAGCAGGTCGCAGAGGATATACTGGATCAGGATCGCGTTGCAGCGGCCGAGGAAATTATTGGATTTCCTGTAGGATGCTTCATTGATGACCGCCCGGTAGAGACGGTTGACGCCGTCCAGGATCCGTTCCTTATCCACCAGCAGATAACCCGCAATAATGCAGGATATGATCATGTTGAAGATATCAACGCCGTAAGAAATGGTTCTGTCCAGAATCCCGTTGATGCTCTTTGGCAGAATGGAGGTGATATTCCCGATCAGGTCATTACCCATTGAAGTAATGTTGGAAATATCGATATCATGCTGGGCTGCCAGTTCATTCAGCTGTTCCAGCATGTCATTCAGGCCTTTCGCATAGGCGCCCAGATTGCTGATAAACATACGGATGCTGGATATCAGCTGCGGCACCAGCGCGATCAGAAGCACTGATACAACAAAAATGATCAGGACAAAGACAATCAGGACAGACAGACCGCGGGATACGGACTTGCGCCTGATTTTCTGGAAAATATGCGTCTCCAGGAATTTAACCAGCGGATCAAGCACATATGCGATCACAAGTCCGATAAAAACAGGCTCTATAAAATAATAGACCGCCTTCAGCCCGCTCCACAGTACTTTCAGGTTCGAAAGAACGATAAAAAAGAGCACAGCGCTGCACAGGGCAAACGTATAAGCCGCCCAGGGACTTTCCAGCACTTTTCTGATCGATCGCCATAATCTGTTCATCTCTGTCAACCCTTGCTTTCTGTCCATCAAACAGATCTATACGTCCCTGCTGTCAGGGATCTTTCCTCATAAGTTTCAGTCCAGGCCCGGATTTTTATACTCCGGGAAACGGATCTTAATGTACTGCTTGATCGCTTCCACGCAGCCTTCTGTCCCGATCGCACCGCTGTTCAGGCACAGATCATAGCTGCGTACGTCATTCCAGTCGCGTCCCGTATAATACTTGTGATAATCCGCCCTGTACTTATTGAGATCGCGGATATACTTCAGCGTCGTCTTTCCACCGTTCGCTCCGCGGAGCGTCGCCTGCTTCAGGCAATATTCCTCCGAAGCATAGATGAAAACCCGGATCAGATTGTCACGGCCTTCCAGGATATAATCGCCGCAGCGGCCGATCACGATACAGGACTCCTCATCCGCAAGACCGCGGATAATCTTGGCCTGGTAATTGAACAGGTTCTGATTTGAGAGAAAATCCCTGCTCTCGGGAGGAATCACTTCACCGGTAAATTCTTTGCGGGCGATCCTGAACAGACTCGTCCCTTTCAGTTTCTCATCAGCCTGGGCAAACAGGGCCTCGTTAATGCCGGAATCATCTGATGCCATACGAAGAATCTCTTTGTTATAAAATGGAATATGAAGCTTCCTGCCAAGCATCTCACCGACTGCCTTGCCGCCGCTTCCGTAGTAACGCGCGATTGTAATAACGATCTTATCCATAACTCCTCCTCTCCGTACCGCCTGATTCAGTCCAAAATGCAATGCAGTCTGCACAAGAAACTCTTCACAGACTCTTCTGTCTTTATAGAAAAAGTATAGCATAGTCGCATTTTTGTGTAAATCCTTTCCAGAGACAGGCCTGTGTTTTCATTCAGGAAGCCTGCTCTGTGCAGGCCGCGTGCTGCGCGACACTGCGCTGCGTTTATGTCTGCGCCGCGTTTATGGCTGCGCGGCTGCAGCTGTGTTTTCTGATTCTCCGGTTGACAATCCCTGTGCTTCCGGATAAAATAAAAATTAATTGAGCGCAATAGAATTGTGCTTATATCTTAATGGAAGAAGGTTCCGGATTATGACTGATACAACGGCCGCCGGCGGTCTGAACGACGCTTCCGGTAAAACAGACAGCAGTTACGACATGCTCAGACTGGAAAATCAGCTCTGTTTTCCTCTTTATGCCTGTTCAAGGGAGATCGTCAAAAAATACAAACCTTTCCTGGATGAACTGGATCTGACCTATACCCAGTACATCACGATGATGGTGATGTGGGAGAGGAAGCAGATGAACGTTAAGGAACTCGGAGAGTGTCTCTATCTCGACTCAGGCACCCTCACCCCTCTGCTGAAAAAGCTGGAACAGAAGGGCTGGGTCAGCCGGGCCCGCGCCCGTGAAGATGAGCGGGTGCTGATCGTTACCCTTACCCCGGAAGGGGCAAAACTCCGGGACCGGGCTCTGGATGTCCCCGTACAGATGTCCGCCTGCGTTCCCCTGAAGCCTGAGGAAGCGTCCGCGCTTTATAAGCTTCTCTACAAGATCCTGGACAATGGGTGCTGTCACGGATCACCGCAGCCCTGATCCGCTCTGCCGGCAGGCCTGCATCTCAGAGAATCTGCCGTATATTTAAATCCCTTTCAGAAAGATACCGCTGTGCCGGTGTCTTTTTTTCATAGAAAAAAAAGAGTTCCGGAACTGCTGCAAAGGATCTTGCAAAGCAGTCCCGGCCGTGTTATGATCTGAGTATGGAAAGTTGTTTATACATGTTTGTTCCGTCGGGGAGGAGTGATTTGTATGAAGAATGCCAAGCTCTGGCTGGGAATCCTGGGGATTCTGATAGCCGGATATTTTCTGATCGTATCCTGCTATGAAGCATCATGGAATTATCTGACATCAAGCGGACATATCAACGGGATTACCGGTATCCTGATCGCCTCCCTGTTTCTGGCCGGCAGTATTGTGCGGATCATCATGAGAGGGGCTGAGGATGACTCCGGTTCGATCATCTCCCTGGTTCTGTTCGGCGTCGCCACGGCGATTGCCCTGGCGCTTACACCGATCTATCATTATCTGCAGAGCTGGGCAGTCATCTGCCTGATCATGGCGGTTATCTCCATCACCATGATCATCCTGAAAAACCGGAAATAAGTGCGAAACAGGCCGCCAGCCGGCGGATAACCGCAAGAAGACCCATAACCCTTTCATCCCTTTCACATTTTATTCCGAAAGCGCCTGTTCCAAACAGAACAGGCGCTTTCACAGGGATGGACCGGCCACCCCGAAACGGAGACTTTATGAGTGAATATATGACGCTGACACATACCTTCGGTCCCCTCTGGGACAAAGACAGCAGGATCCTGATCCTCGGTTCCTTTCCCTCTGTCAAAAGCAGGGAAGCCGGTTTCTTCTACGGCCACCCGCAGAACCGTTTCTGGAAACTGATCGCTGAGCTGACGCAGAGTCCGCTTCCGGTAACCATAGAGGAGAAGAAGGCGCTTCTTCACGCACAGCATATCGCCCTCTGGGATACCATATACCAGTGTGATATCATCGGTTCCAGCGACAGTTCGATCCGCAATGTTATTCCGACGGACCTGGCCCCTGTCCTGGCTGCGGCCGATATACAGGCCATCTTCTGCAACGGCGCCGCAAGCGCGAATCTCTTCCGCCGCTATCAGGAGCCGCTTCTTGGCAGGACCGCAGTCCGCCTGCC
>DGHP01000082.1:12692-14469 GCA_002392705.1 Lachnospiraceae bacterium UBA3845
GGTGCGATCCTCTTCTCCAGGGTAACGATGTTGCAGCCGTTTTCATAGTTGTAAAGCATCCGGTCTACGCTCTTTTTAACCATAAAGATGCCAAGACCGCCCACTGCCCGCTTCTCAACAGAGAGGGTAACGTCCGGATCTTCTTTCGCCAGCGGATCATAGGGCACGCCTCTGTCGATCAGCGCGACCACCACCATCTTCCCTTCTTCGCGGAACCAGATCCGGATCCATGCCGGACCGCTCTCTCCGCCGTAGGCATAACTGGCGATATTTACAAACATTTCCTCTACAGCCATGTCAAGCTGCATTCTGGCCTTTGGAGTGCACTCCACCGATTCCATCTGTTCATCTACAAAGTTAAGAACCTTATCCAGATTGTCGATCTCAGCCGAAATCTGAAGCTCATTGATCTTAGATTCAATCATATCAGGTACCTCACCTGCAGAAGCCTTCGGACCCGTTCCGTCGTCAACTGCTTCTCTGCTGCTCACTGCGCTGCAGCTTCCCGCAAAAAATGCTTCCCCGGGGCTGCCGCCGGATGCCTGAAGCCCGGAAACGGCATCCTCATCACTGTTATCATCCCTGCAGCTGTCCCTGTTCTCCGATGGCCCCGCATAATAGAAGGCAAGCATCGTAAGATCGTCAAACTGCATCGCGTCCCCTTCAAAATCATTAATCTGGTCTCTGACCGACCGGATGAGATCTTTCGCCGATTCAAAGGGGTCCCTGTTCAGAGCGTTTACAAGCCTCTCCTCTCCGAACATCTCCTGCATTTCATTGGAGGCTTCCGGCACGCCATCAGTATATACGAAAATGCAGTCACCGGGATAGAGCTGGAACTCATGTTCCCTGAAACGCATTTCCTCCATTATGGCAAGAGCCGGTGAATGGCGGTATTTGATGATTTCAAAGGATCCACCGTTCCTCCTCAGCGCAGGATGCTCATGGCCTGCGTTCGCGGCGATTCCTTTTCCGGTTGAAAGCTCCAGGACAGCCATCCATACCGTCACAAAAAGATGCGACTCGTTTCCTTCGCACAGTTTTTCATTCACATCCGACAGGATCTCCGACGGGGTTCCGCCTTCCTGAATCCTGTTTTTCAGCAGCGTTCTGGCAATTACCATAAACAGCGCCGCCGGCACGCCTTTGCCGGATACATCCGCGATCACCATCGCCAGATGATCCCGATCCATCAGACAGAAATCATAGAAGTCGCCGCTGACGCCCTTGGCGGGGGTCATCGTCGCGTAGATATCGAATTCCCTGCGGTCCGGAAAGGGCGGAAAGATACGGGGAAGCATCTCCGCCTGGATCTGGGTGGCCACATTCAGCTCCGTGCTGATCCGTTCCTTCTCCGCTGTAACATGGCGCAGATTACCGATATACCGGTCTATATCCTCTTCCATCTTCCGGATGGACCGTGCAAGAGAGCCGATCTCATAGGGATTTTCCATGGCCAGGAGCGCAGAGCCCTGGGCAGTACTGTCATCCCCCGCATAGCGAAGCGCTTCGGCTGTGAGCTCCCGGACCGGACTGACGACCATACGGTTCAATGTGACGAAAGCCACAGCGAAAGCGATCAGACAGCTTATGGCGGCTATCCCCCCGACTGCTCTCAGATAATCCTTTTTTTCCTTCTTTTGAAATGCCTCATAGGCCTGACCCGCAGCCGTCTCCCGGGCCGGCTCTCCATCCGCCGCTTTTTCAGCCGCGTTCCCTTCAGAGGAAGTTTCCGGAAGCGGCGCGGTTTCATCTCCCTGCGCCGGAACAGCCTCTG
>DGHP01000082.1:14518-17697 GCA_002392705.1 Lachnospiraceae bacterium UBA3845
AACAGCCTCTGTCTGCGCACGTTCAAGCGATCGCGACAGCTGCCGGTAGCCGACAAAAGAAACAGCTGCACACACAATCAACAGAATGGCTGTCACTCCCGCGGTAAGCGTGACGGCGAGATTCCTGCTTTCCTGTTTCATTTTGTTCCGTTCCCTTCTCCTGTTTCCGGACATCGCTTATCCTAGCAGGCTATGCCTTATACCGGATCTGTCCCTGATGCTCCTTCCTTCCGCGCTGATCCGGTTCCTCTGACGCCTTTTTCTCTGCACGGACCCGCTTCCTCTGACGCTCTTTTCTCTGCACGGATCCGATTTCTCTGACGCTCTTTTCTCTGCACGGACCCGATTCCTCTGACGCTCTTTTCTCTATACGGATCCGCTTCCTATGATTTTCCTCGTCTGCCTTGATCCGGCGTTTTACAAAGCACTCCCGTCTGACTGCAGATATTTCTCCGCATATTCTTTGATCTGATGATACATCTGCATAAAACCGGTACCCTGGGCGTCACAGATTGCCGCCACAGAATCAAATTCCGGATAACACAGGATTTCATCACCCATCCTGCAGCACTTCACATCCGCCATTCCCCAGGGCGTCTCCACAGACAGGATCCTGCGGCTGAGCTTAGTACGGTCCGCCGCGAAAACACGGATTCCGATCGTAGTTGTATTGCGGAAAATGATCTGCTCCAGTTTTCTCCTGTCATCCGCTGCAGCCAGTACCGTCAGCTGATAAGCCGGCCTGTGCTTCTTCATGTATATAGGGGTATAGTATGCATCCAGAGCGCCTCCGTCAAGAAGCTTCTCAAGCGTATATCCGAGCGCTTCGCCGCTGCAGTCGTCCAGATTCGTCTGCAGAACCAGGATCCGGTCATGCTCCTCGCTTTCCTGATCTCCTGTCTGTGTTTTTTCCCCGCAAATCAGCATGGCTCTCACGATGCCTGCAGTCTCGTAAGCTCTTTTCCCTGCACCAAGTCCGGAAGAGAGAATCGTGAACCTCTCCGGAAGCACATCCCCCGTACGCAGCGCAGCGGCAGCAGCGGCACCGGTCGGCGTGATCAGCTCGCCTCTGATCCTTGGATCAATATGGAAGGGGATCCGGTAGCTGGACAGGATCTGCGTCGTGGCGGGAACCGGAATCGGAAGAATCCCGTGCTGGCAGCGGACAGTACCTGTCCCCTCTGTCAGATTCGTAAGAATACAGTCTGTGATCCCCAGCTGATCAATGCAGATGGATATGGCAGCTATATCTACAATCGAATCCACAGCTCCGACTTCATGGAAATGAACCTTCTCGACCGGCAGGCCGTGTGCTTTCGACTCCGCCTCCGCCACAATCCGGAAGATCCTGAGCGCAGTCTCAAGTGCGCCGGGAGTCAGCTTTCCGGCTTCCAGAATCCGGGTGATATCTTCCAGATTCCGCCCGTGGTGATGGTGATGATGTCCTTCATGCTCATGCTCATGCTCGTGATGGTGCTCCTCATGTCCATGGTCATTCTCGTGGGCATGCTCCCCATGATCATGATCGTGATGGTGCTCCTCATGTCCATGATCATGATCGTGATGATCTTCTTCATGGGCATGATCATGCTCGTGATGATCTTCCTCATGGGTATGAACATGTTCTGTCAGTACGGCAGGCCCGAAACGGTCCGGATGCAGATAAGCCATATCATGGTCATGATTCTCATGCTCACTGTCGAGGATCACATCAAAATCACAGGCGTCCAGACCGGACTTGACAACGCGCGTAACCGCAATCCTGTATCCGGTAAGCGGCAGTGTACCGAGTGTCTCCCTCAGCAGCTTCTCATCCGCTCCAAGATCCAGCAGCGCCGCAGTCAGCATATCTCCGCTGATTCCGCTGGAACAGTCCAGAACCAGGGTTTTTCCGTTCTTTTTAAGTCCTTCCCGCATATTTATATTCCCCATTTTCCAGTCTTTTCTGATCTTTTTCTTCCCATTTTGCCCCGGCGGGACCGCGCCCGGCAGATGCCGGTTTCATCAGCTGGATCTCAGCTCTGCGACATACTATAGGATCGGAACCGCACTCCCGTGAGTCTTCACTCCGCTCCAACCTATGACGATGAACATACGCCTTTTCAGAGAGTACCGGCGCTGACACAGATGTCCGCCAGACAGCAGCGGCTGCAGTATGGTTTTGTACGGGCGGTGCATACCTCCCGGCCATGCAGAACCAGTCTGTGGCAGAGTGCGTTCCCCTCCTCCGGAGGGATGATCTCACGCAGGGCGAATTCCACTTTTTTCGGATCCTTGAGACCGTCGACCAGTCCGATCCGGTTGGAGAGGCGGATACAATGCGTATCTGTCACGATCGCGGGTTTTCCAAATACATCCCCCACGATCAGATTCGCGCTTTTGCGGCCTACGCCGGGAAGCTTCAGAAGTTCATCAAAATCCCCGGGGACTTTCCCGCCGTATTCATTCACAAGCATCCTCATGCAGGCACTGATGTCCCTCGCCTTGCTTTTTCCAAGACCGCAGGGCCGCACAATCTCTTCTATATCCTCCGGCGAAGCTTCCGCCAGCGCTTCCATATCCGGATATTTCGCGTACAGGTCCTGAACAACCACATTGACTCTCGCGTCAGTGCACTGGGCTGCCAGTCTGACGCTCACAAGAAGTTTCCAGGCATCATCATAATCCAGGGTGCAGTCCGCATCCGGATAAGCTGTTTTCAGACGCTCAATCACCTCAAGCGCCAGTTCTTTTTTTGTCATATAACAATCTCATTCTCTTCTTCATCCGCTTCGCCTGGCAGAATCCGGCCTGCATGAGGCAGGTCCGGTGCGCCGGGGCCTTCCGTCTTTCCTTCAGGATATTTCCAAAACATCTGCAGTTTCGGAATAACTTTTTTCAGTATAGCATATTTTCATGAAACACACAAAAAAAGCGTATTCCTTCCGGATACGCAGCTTTCTTATTGAAAAACCCTCATTCTCCGAAGAGAATGAGGGTTTCAGAGGCGTCAACCAGAATCGAACTGGTGATAGAGGTGTTGCAGACCTTTGCCTTACCGCTTGGCTATGACGCCATATTCATAATGACCCCTACGGGATTCGAACCCATGTTATCGCCGTGAAAGGGCGGTGTCTTAACCACTTGACCAAGGGGCCAAACTTCCCGTAAAAAGGAAAACTCCCCGAGTAGGGCTCGAA
>DGHP01000082.1:17785-17918 GCA_002392705.1 Lachnospiraceae bacterium UBA3845
TACCATTGAGCTATCGAGGAATAAGAAAAGTACGAACTTCCATGATTATAACGGAAAGCGGAAAGATCTGCAATCACTTTTTACAGAAATCTCAGATTCTCTCCTTCTTCTGTCCGTACCTTCAAAACCGCAT
>DGHP01000061.1:0-20397 GCA_002392705.1 Lachnospiraceae bacterium UBA3845
CTGCGGTTGTTCCTGATCGCAGGCTTGACGCGGTCCACGAAGCTCGTGGCGGTATACCAGCCCGCATCGTAGCCGCCCGCCTGCATGGCGGAGGAAAATTTTTTGACAAGCCTGCTGCAGAAGGCAGTTCCCTTTTTCAGCTGATAGGAATCTTCCACGTCGAAGAAGACCGGAAGATCAAATTCCCTGCCGCTTAAGACGCCGAGGCAGCTGGCGGCTTCATTTCTCAGCTGCGTCATGTTTTTCGCGGTGCTGTACCAGTATGCGCCGACCAGCAGTCCCGCGGCCCGGGCGTTTTCATAATTGGCCGTAAAGGTTGTGTCGATGTTCGTGCTGTAGCCGGCGCGCATGATCACAAAGTCGATTCCCGCGGCCTTCACTCTGTTATAATCCACTTTTCCCTGCCAGACAGAGACGTCGATCCCGTCCATGACTCCGTTCATGTTGACCAGGCCCGGATCGTATACATTGACCGTGCACTGGTATTTCCCGGAGCCGGTATCGCAGATGATTTTTGCAGTGCCGCCCGAGAGGGCGGTCACGGTCCCGTCTTCCGACACGGAGGCGATATCGGGGTTTCTGGATTCAAATTCAGTCTCAATGCCGATCTCCTCATCCGTCAGGAATAGCGAAAAGGTCTCACCGGTCAGCAGATTGAGACTGGAGGCGTTCAGGGAAGATGCCTCAGCGATCCCGCTGATGGAGCAGGAACACAGAAGCAGGCACAGCAGCATAAAAAGATGGCGGCAGAATCTGTTATTTGCTTTCATCTGTAGTCAGACCTCCTTTTTTCCGTCGGAAAAGCTGCCGGCTTCTCCGGTACTGTTTTCCGTTTCCGGTTCCGCTTCCTTTATTCCGGCATTATCTTTTTCCACCGGCGTATCTTCTGAGACCGGCGATCCTTCCGCCTGCTTCTCCCTGTCATCCGCAGCTCCGGCTTCCTTCTCAGAAGCCTTCACGCTGTCTTCTTTATTGTCCTCAACTTTTCCGCTCCCGGACTCCGGCGCTGCATCCTCCGCGCGGTTCTCTTCGGCCGCAATGAACTGTTCCAGAAGCTTTCCGAGCGGATCGCCTTCGGATCTGTCCTTCGGGACCGCGAGATCCTCCAGATCCTCGGAACAGATCTTCATCATATCCTCCTGGGAAGGATTCTCCATGAGGGCCACGCGGGTTGCCTGGTTCGTGATGATCTCCTCAAACATATTCCGGACTTCCCTGGCGTTGGCGAAGTTTTCGGCGGTCGCCATGCGCCGCAGGGACAGCTGTTCACGGACATGCTTTCTTGTATCTTCGTCGATCACATAATCATATTTTCTGCAGTTGAGGTCGAAGATCCCCATCAGTTCATCCATGCTGTAGTCCGGAAATTCGATGTATTTGTTGAAGCGGCTCTTGAGACCCGGATTGCTGTTGATGAATTTTTCCATCGGCTCCGTATAGCCGGCCACGATTACGACCAGGTCATCCCGGTGGTCCTCCATGGCCTTCAGGATCGTTTCGATCGCCTCCTGTCCGAATGCGTCGTCCTTCTGGGAGAGGGCGTAGGCCTCGTCGATGAAGAGAACGCCGCCGAGCGCTTTGCCGATCTGTTCCTGGGTCTTGATCGCGGTCTGCCCGACGTAGCCGGCAACCAGGCCGGAGCGGTCTACTTCGATCAGCTGACCTTTGGCCAGGACGCCGATCTGCTGGTAGAGCTTCGCGATGATGCGCGCCACTGTAGTTTTTCCCGTGCCGGGATTCCCTGTAAAGACAAGGTGAAGAGAGACCGGGACGGATTTCAGGCCTGCTTCCTTTCTGGCTTTCTGTACTTTGACAAAATCAATCAGCTCTTTGACGTCCTTTTTAATGGTTTCCAGACCGATCAGGTTCTGCAGGGTCTCCATCGGATCTTCTTCCGCTTCCGGCTGTGCCTGCGGCTGATTGACCGGCTGATCGGTGGCGGCGGCTGTCGCGACGGGAAGTTCGGCTGCCTGGGCAGGGCCTGATGCAGGGGCGGGAGCAGGAGCCGGACTGTCTTTCCTGCCGGCTGCAGGCCCGGAACTCCCGGCTGCAGGCCCGGCACTGCCCGCCGCGGCGGGAGCGCTGTGAGCGGCGCTGCCTGTTTTTCCTGTCTGGACTGTCTTTGCAGATGCTTTCGGCTGGCCGTTCACGGCGCCGGAGGCGATGTTCTGCGCTTTTTCTGCCAGAGAAGACATGTCCTGGAAGAAATCATCATATACTCTGGAAAGTCTTTTCCGCTGCTGTTCCGAAAGAAGGCTGGGTGTAACCGTTTTTTTCATTGTGCTTCTCCTTGTCAGCACTCCGCCGGACGGATGATGCCGGGGAAGCGCTGCTATAAAACTGCGCTGCGCGGAAGCTGCTTCCGCGGTCTTTACAGAATCTGAACCGTGATGCTTCGCGGCCGCCTGCTGCATGAAGTCATAAGCGCACACCTGCCCTGCTGACAGCCGGGCATACACAGAACCTATTTTACGTTTTTTTTGTCTTTATGAAAAGGGGATGAGAGCCTTTCTTTACAACTTTTAAGCCCCGGCGTAAAATACTGGCAGAAGAAATAATATGGATTTATCCGTGTTTTCCGGATATATGAGACGAAGTCAGAAGGGGAAGCTATGATCAAGCTGTTTCTGGTGGAAGATGAGATCGTGATGCGGGACGGCATCAAAAGCCAGATTGACTGGAAAAAGGAAGATATTGAATTCGCGGGAGAGGCAAGCGACGGGGAACTTGCCTATCCGATGATTCTGGAGACCAGGCCCGATATCCTGCTTACGGATATCAAGATGCCCTTCATGGACGGGCTGGAACTCTCCGCCCTGGTCAGAAAGGAGCTTCCGGATACCCAGATCATTATTCTGTCCGGCTACGATGAGTTTTCCTACGCCCAGAGGGCCGTCTCCCTGGGCGTCACGGAATATCTGCTCAAGCCCCTGCCCCCGGAAGAGCTGCTGGCCTGTATCAGGAAGGTAAAGGTAAAGATCGAACAGGAGAGAGCCCTGCCGGATCCGGACTGGAGGGAGGAGCTGCTGCGTGAGCAGAGCGATTATCAGAAACAGATGCTCTTCCGGACCCTGGTCCTGGGCGACAGGCCGCTGGCTGAGATCCTGAGGATGGCGGGAAAGCTGAACATGAATATCAGCGCCCGCTATTACAGGATGATCCTGATGACGGTCCGGGAAGGGGAGGGAGTCCGCCCGGCTGCCTTCCGTGATGAATTGTCCGACCTGCTCGATTCGATGAAGGGCTGGTATTTTTTTGACCGGGGAGAGGACGGCTATGCGGTTCTTTCGACCGGCAATGATGAGAAGGAGCTGGATGAATCCGTCAGATCCGCCATCGCCCGTCTTGTGGACCAGATCCGGACGGATGAAAAACGTTCCTATTTTATCGGGGTGGGGGAGAGCGTGAACCGGGTCAGTGACATCGGGCGTTCCTTCTACGAGGCCAACCGCGCCTTCTCCTGCCGCTTTCTCGCGGGAATGAACCGGGTAGTCTTCTCATCGGACCTGTCCGGGGTGGATCTGCGGGCCGACAGCCCGGGCCTGGATGTGTCGGAGCTTGTGACGAATGAAGATACCAGGCAGGTTTTGGATAATTTCATGCGCACCGGGACCTATGAGGAGATCGATCCCTTCCTGGAGGGCGTCTTCAGCTCGATCGGGGAAAAGAACCTGAATTCAAGGATTTTCCTCAACTATCTTGTGATGGATATCTACTTTTCCATGGTCCGCTTCCTGAAGGAGATGGACTGTCCCGCCGGGAGGCTTGACGAGAAATGCGGGAGCATCAATGATTTTCTGAAGGAGGACATCTCCGCCTCCAGGGCGCGGGAATATCTGATCCTGTGCCTGCAGGAGCTCATAAAGGTACGTGACGGCAATACCCGCAAGCGCTACGGAAGACTGCTCAGGGAGGCGGTGCGCTATATCGACGAGCATTTTGACAGCGAGGATATCTCCCTGAACAGGGTGGCGGAGGAGATCAGCATCAGCCCCAACCATTTCTCCTCCATCTTCTCCCAGGAGATGGGGATCACCTTCATTGAGTACCTGATCCAGAAGCGTATGGAACGGGCAAAGCAGCTCCTGCGCACCACCCAGCTGAGAAGTTCTGAGATTGCCTACCTGGTGGGTTACCGGGATCCGCACTATTTCAGCTCCACCTTCCGGAAAACCCAGGGAATGACAGCCACGGAATACAGAGCCGGAAAGGGATCCGTCCAGGGGCAGGGAAAAGCAGACTGAAAGGCTGACGCTTTTGCTGCGGCAGAGCCGTGCCGGAGGAGGAAGCATGATTCGGAGCATTTTCCATGGAATATACAAATGGATTGAGAATATGGACCTGCAGAGGAAGCTGACGATCATGAGCAGCGTGATCATCGTGCCCTTTGTGGTGATTATTCTTTTTCTTCTGGTGATGTTCGGCAGGTACGGCGATTCCTACGACGGGATCGTGCGGAATGTCACCCTTGTGAACGACTATAATATCCGTTTTAAGGAGAATATGGACTCGGTCATGTATCAGATGGTGGCCCGCTCCCTCAGCAGCGGGGAAGTCGAGGAAGCCATCGGCATGGAGGACCCGGAGCGGATGATCGATGAGGCGGAGGCTGGTTTTTCGCAGCTTGAGATAAGCTCGACTTCCCCGCAGGCCTCCCAGGTCAGCTCCCATGTCCTGAAGCTGCTGGGAACGCTCCGCAAGCATGTCGGCGACATCAGCAGCACGGTAAAGGTCAGCGGCAGCTATGAGGAGAACATGGAGAAGCTGGACAATGATATCCGCATCATCACGGAGCTGATCCAGGAGCGCATCGCCGAATATCTCTCCTATGAGACCGTGAGCATGGAGCAGGTGCGCCAGGATATGGTCGCGTCCAGGATCAGCCTGATCCATGCGGCTGTGATCACGCTGATCGTCCTGATTGCGGTCGCCATCGTCTTCGCGACCCTGATCATGCGGAGCATCACAAGACCGATCCGCCAGCTCTGCGACGCGTCTGAGCAGATCGGAAAAGGACATTTTGATACCCGGATCAATATCGCCGCGAGAAATGAGCTCTCTCTGCTGGGCAGCAGCTTCAACCACATGTCCGAGCAGATTACGGTGCTGATCGAGGACATCCGCACGGAGCAGATCTACAACCGGAATATGGAACTGAAGCTGCTGCAGTCCCAGATCAATCCTCATTTTCTCTATAACACCCTGGATAATATCATCTGGCTCTCCCAGGCGGACCGGAAGGAGGACGTGGCTTCCCTGGTCATGTCCCTGTCCCGCTTTTTCCGCACCACCCTGTCAGGAGGGCGGGATATCATACCCCTGAAAGAGGAGATCTCCCATGTGGAGGCATATCTGCAGATCCAGCAGTTCCGCTACCGCGATATCCTTTCCTACCGCATCGACCTGCCGGAGGAGCTCATGGAGGTCCCGGTCATCAAGATGACCCTGCAGCCTCTGGTGGAGAATGCCCTCTACCACGGCATCAAATATAAGAGAGAAATGGGAGAGATCAGCATTACGGCCCGGAAGGAGGGGGAGAATGCCTGCATCTGCGTCACGGACAACGGGATCGGAATGAAGGAGGAGGATCTTGTCCATCTGAGAAATCTCGTGGCAGGTACGGAAAAGCCCGCCCCTGACAACAGCGGATTCGGGATTGTCAATGTTGCCCAGAGACTGAAGCTGAATTTCGGGGAGGAGTACGGCCTGACCATAGAGAGCGTCTACGGCGAAGGCACCACGATCACGGTCCATACCCCGGGCAGTCTGCCCCCGGAAAGCAGTCCTGTCATAAAAGATTAAACCATTTCAGAAAAAAATCGACTTTTTCCGGCCGGGATTTCGGAAACGAGGGAAAAAATAAAACTTTTCCGGGAAATAAATCTATGGAATTCCTTCTTTTTGCACACTAAAATGAGTACAACTACAAGATATGGCGGCAGGAAGGCCTGACGCCGGTAAAAGGAGGACGTTATGAGAAAAAGTGTATTCGGAGCTTGTGTAACAGTTTCCATGATCGCAGGTCTGGCAGTCGGCTGCATGACCGCTTCCGCAGATGAGCTGATCAATGTAGGTTTCGCGCAGGTAGGACATGAGTCCGACTGGCGTACCGCTTCCACCAAGTCCTGCCAGGACGTTTTCAGTGAGGAAAACGGATACAACCTGAGCTTTGTTGACTGCGACAATGATGAAGCTGCACAGAAGGAAGCAGTCCGCTCCTTCATCGAGCAGGAAGTTGACTACATCATCATCGACCCGATCATCGCCACCGGATGGGACACCGTCCTTACCGAGTGCGAAGACGCCGGCATCCCGGTTATCGTAATCGACCGTACCATCGACGATTCCGACAAGTATGTATCATGGGTAGGTTCCAACTTCAAGACAGAAGGCCTTGCTGCCGGCGAATGGCTGAAGGCTTACGCTGAGAAGAAGGGCATCGAGGAGATCAACGCTCTGGTTATCTCCGGTTCTACCGGCGCATCCGCTCAGATCGGCCGTTCCGACGGTTTCAGGGAAGTTGCCGAGGCAAACGGCTGGAACATCCTTGACGAGCAGACCGGTGACTTCACCGAGGCAGGCGGCCAGGAAGTTATGGAATCCTACTGCAAGTCCTATGAAGGAAAGTTCAATGTTGTTGTATGCCAGAACGATAACGAGGCATTCGGCGCCATGACCGCTATGGACAACGCAGGTGTTTCCTATGGCCCGAACGGCGATGTCATCCTCATCTCCTTCGACGCATGCACAGCCGGCCTGGAAGATGTCAAGGCTGAGAAGATCACTGCTGACTTCGAGTGCAACCCGCTTGCAGCTCCGTTCGTAGAGGAAGTTATCCAGCAGCTTGAGGCTGGTGAAGAGCCGGAGAAGGAAGTCTACATGGTTGAGCACTGGTATGGTCTGGAAGATGCTGTTGTCGATTTCGAAATCGACGGCGAGGCGCAGGAAATGACCGTAGTTACGGATGAAGTCATCGAGGCTCAGTATTAATCCAGCTGAATACGGGATTTTTACCGGATGAACAGTTTCCCCGCCGGAGCCTTCCGGGCCCGGCGGGGTTCTTTCGTTTATATCACGGCTGACAGAATATTTTGGAGAGGAGCGGATGTATGGAGGAAAATGTTGTATTGATGGCCAGAGGCATCACCATGACATTTCCCGGTGTGAAAGCCCTGGAGAACGTTGATTTTACCCTTCGCCGGGGAGAGATCCACGCCCTTATGGGAGAAAACGGAGCGGGCAAGTCGACACTGATCAAATGCCTGACCGGCATCAACGACTTCGAGGCAGGGGAAATCCGCATCGCCGGGATCAACGGCCCTGTTAAGAATCATTCCACAAAAGACGCCCAGAGCGTCGGTATTTCCACAGTTTATCAGGAAGTCAATCTCTGCCCCAACCTCTCGGTGGCGGAGAATCTGTTTATCGGCAGAGAGCCGCTGACAGCCCTGCACACGATCGACCGCAGAAGCTACAATGTGCGGTCACAGAAGATCATGGATGATCTCGGGATCGCGGTGGATGTGACACAGAATCTAGAAAATTATTCTCTCGCGATCCAGCAGATGGTAGCGATCGCAAGAGCTGTCGATATGGACTGCAAGGTCCTGATTCTGGATGAGCCGACTTCTTCCCTCGACGACGAAGAGGTCGAGAAGCTTTTTGTCCTTATGAGAAGGCTCAGAGATCAGGGCGTAGGCATTATCTTTGTCACCCATTTCCTCGAACAGGTCTATGCCGTCTGCGACCGGATCACGGTTCTTCGGGACGGCCATTTCGTCGGAGAATATCTGATTGAGGACCTGCCGAGGGTGAAGCTTGTCGCTGCCATGATGGGCAAAAATCTGGACGATCTGGAAGAGATCGGGAAGGAGAATGTCCATGATATCTCAAAGAATCCGCTTGAGATCAGTGCCAGGGGCCTGAGCCATACCGGAACGGTCAAGCCTTTTGACCTGGATATCCGCAAGGGCGAGGTCATCGGCGTCACCGGGCTTCTGGGATCCGGGCGCTCGGAGCTTGCCCGGGCTATCTACGGCGCCGACAAGGCCAGCACAGGCACACTTAAGGTGGACGGAAAAGAAGTAAAGATCAGCCAGCCGATCGATGCCATGAATCTCGGCATGGGGATGCTGCCGGATGACAGAAAGGCGGAAGGAATCATCGGAGACCTGTCCGTGAGAGAGAACATGATCCTGGCCCTGCAGGCGAGGAAAGGAATGTTCAAGCCTCTGTCCAGAGCAAAACAGGAGGAGATCGTGGATCAGTACATCGATCTTCTCCAGATCAAGACGGCGGACAGGGAAACTCTGGTGAAGCAGCTGTCCGGCGGAAACCAGCAGAAGGTAATTCTCGGAAGATGGCTGATCACGCAGCCGGATTTCCTGATCCTCGATGAGCCGACCAGAGGAATCGATGTCGGAACCAAGGCGGAGATCCAGAAACTGATCCTGAAGCTTGCCGACGAGGGCAAGAGCATCCTGTTTATTTCCTCAGAAATTTCGGAGATGCTCCGCACCTGCAGCCGCATGGCGGTCATGCGTGACGGTGAAAAAGTAGGCGAACTGGATCATGACCTGACCCAGGAAAATGTCATGAAGGCGATCGCGGGAGGTGAGCAGAAAAATGGCTAAGAAATCATTCTGGAAACGGGTGACGGGCAGCAGCCTGCTTCTGCCCGTCATGTCACTTCTGCTGGTCATGGCTGTTAATATTGTGTTCGATATCGTTTCGGGCAACAATCCCTTCAACTTCTTCATGATCACCCTGCAGCGGACAACCTCGAACGGCAACGTTCTTTACGGGCGCATCATCGACGTCCTGAACCGCGGCAGCGAGGCCGCGATCCTGGCGATCGGCATGACCCTGGTCGTCTCTTCATCGGCGGGAACAGATATCTCCGTCGGATCCGTCATGAGCCTCTGCGCCAGCTTCTGCTGTATGCTTCTGGCCGGATACGGCGTCTCATCGACGAATGATCTGGCCGTTCCGCTGCTTGTCGGTGTTCTGGGCGGCATCCTGATGGGAGCCGTCTGCGGAGCTTTCAACGGGACTCTCGTCGCCTACTTCAGGATTCAGCCCATGGTGGCGACCCTGATCCTGTACTCCGCGGCCAGGGCTGTGGGCCTGCTGCTCTGCAACGACCTGATCGTCTATGTCCGCAACAGTTCCTATGCTTTCTTCGGAAGCTTCCTCGGGCCGGTTCCGACACCGATCGTGATTACCGCGGTCTGCGTGGCCGTGATTACGGTTCTTCTGAAAAAATCCGCCCTGGGCATGTATATCCAGTCGGTCGGAATCAATGCGAAGGCAAGCCGGATCTCCGGCCTGAATTCCAGACGGATCATGTTCCTCACCTACGTCCTCTGCGGCACTTTTGCGGGGATCGCGGGCATCGTGGCTTCCTCCAGAATCACCTCCGCCGATTCCAACAATATCGGCCTCTATCTTGAGATGGACGCGATCCTGGCAGTCGCCCTGGGCGGAAACAGCCTCGGCGGCGGCCGCTTCAATCTGGCAGGCTCCATCATCGGTGCCTATACCATCCAGGCGATCACCACGACGCTGTATGCGCTGGGTGTATCCACCACACAGGCTCCCGTGTTCAAGGCCATCATCGTTATTCTGATCGTCGCGGTTCAGTCTGAACCCGTCAAAGCTTACATGAAGAAGAGAAGTCTTGCCAGAGCAGCCAGGGAAGGAGGAGCAGCATGAAAAAGAAAAGCAGTCTGAACGGACATACCATCCTTCTGCTGATAACGATCGCCCTCTTCATCGTCCTTTACGCGGGCGGCTGCATAGCCTACGGCAGCAAGGGCTTCACCCATCTTCAGACCTTCCTGAACATCCTGATCACGAACGCGGGACTGATCTGCGTGGCCTGCGGCCTGACCGTTGTCATGCTGACAGCCGGCATCGACATTTCCGTCGGCGCCCTGATCGCCATGGACTGCATGATGCTCGCGGTGGGAATGCGCAGCGGTATCGGCGCCGTCCCCATGATGCTGATCGTTCTTCTGGTCGGTATCGCTTTCGGAACCTTCCAGGGCTTTCTGATCGGCTATCTGGAGATCCAGCCCTTCATCGTTACCATGGCGGGCATGTTCTTCTGCAGAGGCATGACGGCTGTCATCTGCACGGATCAGGTGTCCATCACCCAGGAGATCAACGCTACCTTCTATAAGCTTGCGAACATGAAGATCAATATCCCCTTCGGAGGCTATACAAACAAGAAGGGGATGTATATGACGCCCTACATCCGTATTACGGTTGTTGTCGCACTGCTGGTGCTGGTGCTGGTGTTCCTGCTCCTGCGCTATACCAGGTTCGGGCGCTCCCTCTACGCCGTAGGCGGAAATGCCCAGTCGGCGGCCATGATGGGCCTGAACGTCAAGTCCATCCGGATGCGGGCCCACATGCTCTGTTCGGTGCTGGCTTCCATCGGCGGGATCTGCTACTGCCTGAACACGATGGCAGGATCCGTATCCCAGGCTCTGGGCCTGGAGATGGACGCGATCTCGTCCGCGGTCATAGGCGGTACCCTTCTGACGGGCGGCGTCGGCAATGTGTTTGGTTCCTTCTTCGGCGTGCTGATCAACGGAACCATTTCCTCCATCGTCAAGACGAACGGCAAGCTGGCCAGCTCCTGGCCGAATATCCTTACGGCCCTTCTGCTCTTTATATTCATCGTCATCCAGAGTATTTTCGCGGCGCTCAGAGCAAGGAAGAAATAAGAGCGGCTGCGGGAAAGTGGTATGGGACTGCGCAATGAATAGGATTACCATGTTATCTGCCGGAAGCTGCGGCAGGAAAAGGCTGATTCTTCCTGCCTTCCTTGCGGCCGTGCTTCTGCTCTCGGGATGCGGGAAAGGAAGCGGCGGCGCGGACGGCCCGCCGGACACGCTGCAAGACAGAGGGGAAGAGACAACAGAACTTTCTTCCTCCCTGTCCGGCAGCGGAAAGGAAGAGGAAACTGGCGGGAAGGAGAAACCCCGCACGGATTTTCACATGAATGAAGAACCCATCGCGGTCAACAGGGGGGAACAGCTGACGATCGGTTTTTCCCAGATCGGTGCGGAATCTGACTGGCGCCTTGCAAGCAGCGCTTCCATGGAGCAGGTTTTTACTTCCGACAACGGCTATAATCTCATTTTCAGCGATGCCCAGCAGAAGCAGGAGAACCAGATCAAGGCCATCCGGGAATTCATCGGCCAGGACGTTGATTATATTATCCTGGATCCGATGACGGAATACGGCTGGGATTCTTCCCTCCAGGAGGCCAGGGACGCAGGCATCCCGGTGATCATCGTCGACCGGGAAGTGAAGGTTGAGGATGAGGATCTGTATGCAGTCTGGGCCGGTTCGGACTTCCGTCTGGAGGGAGACCGGGCCTGCGCATGGCTCGAGGCGTATCTTGAGACGCTGCCCGCCATGAAGGATCAGAAGATCGGGATTGTCGATGTGCAGGGCACCCTGGATGCCTCCGCCCAGATCGGGCGCAGCGAGGCTGTCCGGGAAGCTGTGAAGAAGCATGAGAACTGGGAACTTCTGGCTGTCGAGTGCGGCGATTTCGTACAGGCGAAAGGCCGGGAAGTCATGGAGCAGATGCTGCGCGATTACGGCAGCCGGATCAATGTGGTCTACTGCGAGAATGACAACATGGCCTACGGCGTCCTGGAGGCGCTGGAGAATGCGGGCATGAAGGCGGGAGGAGATCTTGCTTCCGGAGAAGTGCTTGTCATATCCTTCGACGCGGCAAGGCAGGGACTGGAAAAGACCCTGCAGGGAGAGATCGCGGTCGACACGGAGTGCAACCCCCTGTACGGCCCGATCCTGAGCCGGATCATCATGGCCCTGGAGCAGGGGGATGAACTGCCGAAGCGGAATTATTTCGAGGAAAAACAGTTCAGTTCCCTCGGCACCGTCACGGAGACGACAGTGAACGGCTCCGCCTACCCGGTTGTATTACTGACAGAAGAACTGATCCAGAACAGAGAATATTGAGAAAGCGCAGGTCCTGCGCAGCGGGATAAGCGATTCTTTTCTGACCCAATCAGTATCTGTGTCAGGAAATGAAAAGACGAGAAAGAAGAAAAAAGAAAGCCGGCGCTGAGCCGGCTTTCTGCATTTCATGACAGTCAGCGGGAACCGACAGCTGTCTGTTTCACTGAAGCAAGGCCGCTTTTCACGGCAGGGATCATCAGGATCAGGACAGTAATGATTCCTTCTGCGAAAATATAGGCTCCGTTGTAGGCGAGGGAGTAGGGGAGCGGGTTCCATCCCTCCCAGGCATACTCGCCGAAGAAGAGCCAGCCGGAAATGACAGCGAACACATATCTGCCGAAGATACCCAGGAGATATCCTTTAATCAGTCCGTTCTTCGCATCGCAGAAGACTCCGGAGAGACCCAGCGCCGCAAAAGCCAGCAGATAATCCACGATTACCTGGGACGGAAACAGGATATAGGGCCCCAGCAGGAACTGCAGGACGCCATAAGCGGCTCCAGCCAGGACACCGGCTCCCACGCCGTAGAAATATCCCGGAAGACAGATAAAAAGCATGCTGAAGGCTGTAATGGATCCGCCAAACGGGAATTCATAGAGCTTGAACATGGACAGGACAGTGGCAAGCGCGACCGAAATCCCGCAGAAGCTGATCTGTCTGGCCGTGAGACCCCGTTTCTTCTCCCTGTTTTTTCCATAGTAACCTGCCGCAAGGCCTGCGAGCAGAACAAGAGCCACAAGGATAATGACCGTCAGGGTTTTTCCTGCTGAGGTCAGACTGTAGCCGCCGTCTTCTGATAAGGTAATAAACATAAAAAAACCTCCCTGAATCAGCACAATGATCTCAGGAGGAACGAAATGAAATGAATGCTTCCTTACGCCAGTATTATCTGGATCAAGTAAAAGGGTCTATATCCGGTTCGCAGTGAACGGATAAATCTCAGCCACAGGGCTCCCCCAGCAGATCATTATATGAAATTGAATTGTCTTTCAACAGTTTCTTATTATGCGCCTGATCCGGCCGGATGACAAGAGAAAAATAAAAAAAATTCTGGGGAGCTTTTTTATGAGAATCCGGGAAGCAAGAGCGGATCTTGTGGTATAATGCGAAAGATACGCAAGTCCGGCCGGAAAGAAGTCCGTGTGGGAAGTATAATTCAGAGGAATGGATATGAGTAGTATTGAAAAAAATCTACTGAAAGCCTTCTGCTGCCTGACCGGCTTTCTGGGACTGGCAGGGGGAGCGGGGGCAGTCGCGCTTGCGCGGCAGACAGCATTTCCCCGCACCCTGAGCCTGGAAGAGGAAGAAGCTTATGAGAAGGAGCACGGTCTTTGGGGAGATTTCAGCAGTCTGGAGCAGATCGCTTATACAGTTAAGGGACTCAACGCTTATCTGCTTCACTGCGAGATGATTCCGGCTGAGGAACCCTCCTGCCGTTATGTGATCCTGACCCACGGCTATACATCCAACCGCCTCGGCAGCGTGAAATATCTCAGCGTCTACCGCAGTCTCGGTTTCAACTGCATCATCTATGATGTCAGGGGACACGGGGAGAATGAAAGGACGGCGGTAAGCCTCGGCCAGTTTGAAGCGGAGGACCTGCGCTGTCTGATCGAGGACAGCTATGTGCGCTGGGGAGAGGGGATCGAACTTGGCCTTCACGGGGAATCCATGGGATCTTCCATCTCCCTGAGCGTGCTCCGGTCTGTCAGCAGGCTCAGATTTGTCGTCGCCGACTGCGGATTTTCCAATTTCTACGAGCTGATGAAGGAACTGTTCGCTGCGCGCCGGATCCGATTCCTGCTTCCGGCTGTAAACCGTGCGATGAAGCTTTACTGCGGTTATGATATGAGAAAGACAGACCCCGCGGGCGCCCTGGCGCAGTCTTCCGTCCCGGTCTGCCTGATTCACGGAAGCGCGGACGGGTTTATCAATCCGGAGCACAGCAGGATTCTGTCCCGGAAGGCGAAAGGGTACTGTGAACTTCACATGGTGGAAGGCGCCCGGCATGCCCAGAGCCGCGAAAAGATCGGTGAAGAAGCCTACGGGGCTATCGTCAGAGACTTTCTGAGGAATATCGCATTCCCGGTTGACTCTCCTCAGAATGAGGCGGAGAGAAAAAGTGAGGCCTGACGATGAGATATGATCAGAATATCTGTCCGCAAAACAGGGCAGAGAGAAGCGGCGAAGCCTGACGATGAGATATGATCAGAATATCTGCCTGTAAAACGGGCAGAAAAGCGGCGAAACGTATATGGAAAGGCTGCACACAGCATATGAAAAAAAGACTTGCACTCTCAGATGAGATTCTGCTCTCGGTGGATAAGCCCGAGCGGTATCTCGGAAACGAAGGAAATGTAATAAAGAAGGACCCGTCTTCCGTGGACATCAGCTTTGCGATCTGCTTTCCGGACGTCTACGAGATCGGGATGTCTCATCTGGGGATACAGATCCTCTATGAGATGTTCAACCGGCGGCCGGATCTGGCCTGTGAGCGGGTATATTCCCCCTGGGTCGACCTGGACAGGATCATGAGGGAGAAGGAGATTCCCCTCTTCGCGCTGGAATCCCAGCGGCCGGTCAGGGACTTTGATTTTCTCGGAATCACTCTCCAGTATGAGCTCTGTTATACGAACATCTTGCAGATCCTGGATCTGAGCGGAATCCCCCTGTATGCTTCAGAAAGGCTTTATAAAAAGTCATGCAGACCGGGCTCCCTGCGCACGGATCAGACGAAGAGAGAAGAGAATTCCGACAAGCAGGGATCTTCCCGGGAGACGTCAGAACGGAACGGCGGGAAGAGTGGCTTCTCTGATTGTCTTCTGCTTGGAGAAGGCACCCCGATCGTGATCGGCGGCGGTCCCTGCGCTTATAATCCTGAACCCATCGCGGACTTTTTCGATATTTTCTATATCGGGGAAGGAGAGACGGTATACGACGAACTGTTTGATCTTTACAAAAGCTGCAGGCAGGAGGGCGTGACCAGGATTGAATTCCTTCGCAGGGCGGCGGGGATCGAGGGAATCTACGTCCCTCTCCTTTACCGGCCGGATTATCATGAGGACGGCAGGCTGAAAAGCTTCAGCCCGCTCATGGAAGGGGTTCCCGTCAGGGTCAAAAAGCAGGTCATGATGAACATGGACGAGGCGCCCTACATGGACCGTCCGCTGGTTCCCTTTCTCCGGGTGACCCAGGACAGGGTCTGTCTGGAGGTCCAGAGAGGCTGCATCAGAGGCTGCCGTTTCTGCCAGGCCGGCATGATCTACCGGCCGACCCGGATCAGAAGCCTTGAGAAGCTCAAAAAACAGGCAGATCTCATGCTCTCGTCCACCGGACAGGATGAGATCTCGTTAAGCTCCCTGTCGACCAGCGACTATCCTTATCTGCCCGAGCTTATGGATTACCTGATCGACAGATGCAGGCCGAATCATATCAATATTTCCCTGCCTTCCCTGCGGATCGACGCCTTCTCCCTGGACGTGATGAGCAAGGTCCAGGATGTGAAGAAAAGCTCCTTAACCTTTGCACCGGAAGCAGGATCCCAGAGGCTGAGGGACGTCATCAACAAAGGACTGACGGAGGAGGTGATCCTCCGCGGGGCCGGGGACGCTTTCCGGGGCGGATGGAACAAGGTAAAACTCTATTTTATGCTGGGACAGCCCACGGAGACGGAGGAGGACCGCAAAGCCATCGCGCATCTGGCGGAAAAGATCGCTGAGACCTATTATGAGATTCCGAAGGATCAGCGGATTGGGAAATGTACCATCACCATATCGACCTCCTTCTTTGTCCCGAAGCCCTTTACGCCCTTCCAGTGGGCGTCGATGTTCACGCCGGGGGATTATCTCGGATTTGCATCTACGGTCAACCGGGAAGTGAAGGAGATGCTGAATCACAAGTCCATCCGCTATAACTGGCATGAGGCTTACGTGACGGTCCTGGAAGGACTTTTCGCCAGAGGAGACCGCCGCGTATCCTCCTGCATCGCCGCCGCCTACCGCGCGGGCGCTCTCTTTGACGCCTGGACGGAGTTCTGGGACTGGGACCGCTGGGTGAAAGCGATGGAGGAGACAGGGACGGACCTTTTCTTCTACACCAGGCGCACAAGAGAAGAAGACGAGCTCTTCCCCTGGGATTTCATCGACGCTGGCGTAAGCAAGGCTTTTCTTCTGAAGGAGTGGCGGAGGGCGCATGAAGAGACAGTTACGCCCAACTGCCAGCAGAAATGCAGCGGCTGCGGCGCGGCCCGCTACGGCGGGGGCGTGTGCGTGATGCCGAGGAAGCAGGAGGCTGATGATGCGTTCCCTGTGTCGGAGCATGGAAGCGGGAGAAACGATTGCGCGGTCCCGATAGAGAAGGCCGCCTGCATGGTGCCGGGAGAAGCAGAAACAGAGACTGCCTGTATGGTACCGGAGGACGGAATGGGAGGAGAAGCGCTATGAGATTTCGAATCAGATATTCCAAGCAGGGCCTGATGAAATTCATCGGGCATCTGGATATGATGCGTTATTTCCAGAAGACCCTCCGGCAGGCAGGAATCGAGGTGACCTTCACGGAAGGTATGAGTCCTCATATGTCCATGTCCTATGCCTTCCCTCTCGGGGTGGGCATGACAAGCGATTCGGAATATGTGGATGTGGATCTCGACATCCCACTTGCCAGCAGGGAGCTGATCCGAAGGCTCAATCTGGCCGCGGCAGAAGGAGTCCATTTTCTGGACGCCCGGGTGATAGAGCCCGGAAAAGCCAACAAGGGGATGAACCTTGTACAGAGAGCGGACTATACCCTCTATTTCCGGGAAGGCCACGAATGGGAGAAGGGCTGGAAGGCAGATTTCGCCGCCTGGCTGAACCAGGACAGCATCATGGTACTGAAAAAGAGCAAGAAAACCGAGCGGGAAGTCAATATCCGGCCTCTGATTTTCGCATTTGATCCGGAACCGGGGATGCGGTGCGTAAGAGGAATCTGTGATGATGAGGGGGAAGAGGGCATTGACCCCACAGCCTCCGACTATGATGCGCCGCCCGATCTTTTTCTCGGACTCTCCGCCGGTTCAGAGAACAATATCCGGCCGGAACTTGTGATGGAAGCCTACGCCGCTTCGGCAGGGAGGGAGTATTCCCCCTACAGTTTCCAGATCAACCGCGACGAGGTCTACACAAAAAGCGGGGATCGCTTTATCCCGCTGATTGAACTGGGGAAGACACTCTGACCCGGTAAGTGAAAGAAGATTCAGAAGAGTATCATTGGAGTGTCAGAATGAAGTATATCGTCCGGAAAAAAGAAGACAGAATCCTCTCCTTTCTGCTTGATGAGGCGGGTCATGCCGTCGAGATCCATGCGGACAGGCCTGTGGACGGCCCTGTGCTGGGGGATGTTATCATCAGCAGGGTACAGAAGGTGGCGAAGGATATACAGGCGGTCTTTGTGGAGATCGGGCCGGGGATGACCGGCTATCTTCCGATGGAAAGCCTTGTCTGTCCGATCTTTACAAGAAAAGGGCCCAGCAGCCTCATCCAGCAGGGAGATGAACTGGTTGTTCAGATCTGCCGGGAGGCATTTGGAGACAAGGGCGTATCCCTGACCACAAAACTGGAGTTCTCCGGCAGACTGGTCATTCTTACCGCCGGCGGTGTCGGGATCGGGATCTCCAGAAAGATTCCGGAAGAGAAGCGGCAGGAACTGAAGGACAGGATCATGGATTCAGAAGGCTTTGGCCAGCTGACGGACAGGGTCGGCCAATGCGGCATCATCGTCCGCACCAACGCCGCCGCGGCATCCAGAGAGGAGATCCTGGAGGAACTTGCCCTTCTGGAAGCGAGACTGATCAACATCCGGCTGACCGCGCCTTACCGCCCGGCCTTCACGGTCCTGTACAAGATGCCTTCCGCCTGGCTGCGAAGACTGGATTCCCTGAATGAAGCCTCCACGGACACGGTCCTTACGGACGATCAGGAGCTTTTCAGCTTAATGAAGCAGTATCTGAGCGGAAGCGGCGGGGAGAAAAAAGGGCAGGGAGCCGGCTCATTGAAGGAACGGCTCAGGCTTTATGAGGACAGGCTGCTGCCCATGCACAAGCTTTATTCCCTCGACAGGGAGCTGGAGCGGGCTCTTTCAAAGTACGTCAACATGAAGAGCGGAGCGGATCTTGTGATCGAGACGACAGAAGCACTGCATGTGATCGACGTCAACTCCGGAAGGTCAAAGGCCGGAAAGCTGGAGAAGGAAGAACAGACCCTGAAAGTAAACCTGGAGGCGGCGAGAGAATCCGCCAGGCAGATCCGCCTGCGGAATCTGTCCGGGATCATCCTGATCGATTTTATCAATCTCAGCAGGGAGGAGGATTCCGAGAAGGTGACAGAGGCACTCAGGGAAGCAGTGGCGAAGGACCCCATCCACACGCAGGTATTCGGCCTGACCCGCCTCGGTCTGATGGAACTGACGCGCAGGAAAGTGGAACTCCCGCTGGAAAAACAGCTGGAGGATTAAAAAAGAAAGGTGTGGGCATATATGAGTATCTGCCTGATCGGAATGCCCGGCGTGGGCAAAAGCACTGTAGGCGTTATCCTGGCAAAACAGCTGGGCTGTGATTATGTGGACGCCGACCTGGTGATCCAGCGCCGGGAGAAGAGGCTCCTGTCCCGCATCATCGAGGAAGAGGGGATCGACGGTTTTCTCCGGATCGAAAATGAAGTCTGCCGCATGCTGGCGGATACGGAAGATGCCGTAATCGCGACGGGAGGCAGCGCTGTCTACGGAAAAGAAGCGATGGAGCGCTTCCGGGAGAAGGGGACGGTGGTTTATCTGGAGACCTCCCTCCCGACTCTGGAAAAGCGCCTGAGCGATCTGAAGGGACGCGGCGTCGTCCTAAGGGAAGGGCAGACGCTGGAAGACCTCTACCGGGAACGAGTCCCTCTCTATGAACGCTATGCGGATATTACGGTGAATGAGGACGGGAAAGGTCTGGAAGAAACGATGGAGACGGTCCTGCAAGCATTGCGCAGCCGGGGATTATGAAGACTGATCCGGAGTTTCTGAAAACGGAAAAGCAGACGAAGCACGGTTCGCTTTTCAAATGGAAAGAAAATGAGAGAAGCAGGGAACTGAGAAAGGAAGGAAATATGGAAAGATCATCTGAGAAGAATCCGGGAACGGAAGCGCAGCTTCTTGAAAATGAATATCTTCGGCTCACGTTTGAAGAAAGAGGCGGCCAGCTGACTTCAATCTATGACAAAGAAAACGACCGGGACCTTCTGTGGGAAGGGGATCCGAAATACTGGTCCTATCATGCACCGGTTCTCTTTCCCTTCGTCGGGAAGATGTACGGCGGGGTTTACCGCTATGAAGGGAAAGAATATGAGATCGGCCAGCATGGTTTTGCCAGGACTTCTGTCTTCCGGCCCGCCGGCCGGACGGAGGATTCCGTCAGCTGGGAACTGACAGATTCTGATGCCTCCAGGCAGATCTATCCTTTTGCATTTCAGTTTGAAGTGGTCCATATCCTGAAAGGGAGAGAGATCACGGTCCGCTGGATCGTCCGCAACCCCTCCGATTCGGAGAAACTGTATTTCTCCGTCGGCGCTCATCCTGCATTCCGCGTGCCGGTCCGGGAAGGAGAGAAAAAGGATCAGTACTGGCTGGATTTCCACGGACTGAACAATATCCCCTATATGACGCCTGACAAAGCGACCGGAACCATCAATAACCGGGAGAGTTTTGAACTGGAAACGGAGGACGGATATCTCAGGATCCGCGATCATCTGTTTGACGTCGATACCTACGTCTTCCGGAACCGGACCATAAAGGAGATCTCCCTCTGCACTCCTGACAAAAAGCCTTATGTGACGATCTCCTGCGATGGTTTCCCGGACTTCGGCGTCTGGTCCAAATCGGACGAGGCACCCTTTGTCTGCCTGGAGCCCTGGTACGGCAGCGCCGACAATCTGGGCTTTGAAGGAGACCTTCCGGACAAGTACGGGATCCTGAGCCTGGATCCGGGCGCGGAATTTACAGCGGAGTACCGGATTCTTATACATGCTTAAAAAGACCAGCATCAGGATTAAGAAATGAACGGTGAAGCCGGAAGAATGGAATGCCGGCACCCGTGAAAAACTTCCGAAAATGAAACGATCATAAGACAGCCGGATCTTGAACACATCAGATCCGGCTGTCTTTCGCAATTCTTTTTCGGTTTATTTTTCCGTCACGTATAAACGCTTACCTGACAGCTTTCAGAAACAGAAAGGCAGGTTTGCGGTAAATACCGTATTACTTTTCATACATTTCAGAATACTTCTCTGTGACCTCAGTAGGCAGCTCAAAATGCTGGAAGTCTTTCCGATCTGTCCAATCTCCGCCCCATTCGAAGCCTTTTTCAATAAAGAGCGTATAGCA
>DGHP01000061.1:20524-27861 GCA_002392705.1 Lachnospiraceae bacterium UBA3845
GGCTCTATCACTTCTGTCTGCGTGCCGTCATCATTTGTTACAATCTTATGGTATGGGTTATACAGCGTATTGATATCTACTGCCATGCCCAGTCCATGTTTCGACACCCTGTTCGTATGGGATATAAAGCGGAAATTAAAGCAGGACGAGTTGTTGTCACGCATCATCGTCTCATCATCAGCCATATAGTTATCCGGAAGCACCATTCTCTCTATAGGATATTCCGCGTCATAAAGCTTTTCAAAGATTTCCAGGACATCCTCTGCAATCAGCTTGTGTACAACCATTTCCCCCAGGTGGGTGTTGCCGTCCTTATCCTTGTGCAGAACCATCAGATAACGAAGGTCTTCACGGGGAACAATACAGTCATCTTTATAAGTATTTCCGCCTTTCATCCTGTCGAACAGGTCATCCGATATTTCATGAATGGAAAAGCCTTCCCTTGAGCTGTTCTGTTCTGTTTTTTCTGTATGATCCGACTGTGCATCGGCTGTTTTCCGGCCGCACACGGACAAACCGGCAGTAAATAAAAAGACCATTGCTATTGTACAGATTATCTTCTTCATAATACTTTTTCACTCCCTCCTTCATACGTACTGGATCAGCAGTTTCCTGTAATTGTAATCATTATAAGCCATGCCGGTATATTTTTTCCAGTTTTTAAGCAACCGTTAATCCTGTACCCCTTTTCCTTTAATCTTTACAGGATATACTGCTGCCGCGGCACAGGTTTTTTTGCGTTTCAACAACTTTTCATGTAGTATCCCTTTTTGCTGCATGTTATATTGAATTTGTCCGGAACGGAAGCCGGTAAAGCACAGCTTGCGGAGAATGATATATGGATCCGATCGCTTTAGCGGATCTGTGTAACAACGTCTGTATGCCAATTCGGTATTTTGCGGAGTGGATCATGAATAATTATGACCTTGTTATCGAAAATGCAGCTATTCTTACGATGGACGACAATGAACCGTTCATAAAGAACGGAATCATCGGAGTGAAGAACGGAACCATAACACTTGTGAAAAAAAGACATCAGATGTCTGCTGCCAAGCCGGAAAGCGTATCGATGCACGGGGCATGACAGCGCTTCCCGGCTTTGTGAATACGATTCTTGCCTGCAATGCCAGGATC
This sequence comes from Lachnospiraceae bacterium UBA3845, assembly GCA_002392705.1. Taxonomy (GTDB): domain Bacteria; phylum Bacillota; class Clostridia; order Lachnospirales; family Lachnospiraceae; genus Porcincola. Next base: position 21,659 of record DGHP01000061.1, read on the forward strand.
TTTCCCTTTGCTTCATCCAGTTGCGTCATGACATCATATAATTCCAGATTTTTCTGGCGGAACCGTTCCTTCACCTCATCCCGCTGCCGCTGGGCAAGGAACATTTTTTCTTCCATCCGCTTCAGTTCTCTGTCCTTACGGGCCAGTTCCTTTCCTTTTTCTTTGATCACATCCTCACAGGTCTGGCTCCATTTGTTACGTACATCAATGATCTGTGCGTGGGCACTGGCAAGTCGGCTAGGCCATGAATGGTAACCCTCGGTTTTTTGTTTTCCGGAGAATCCAAGGTTTTATTGAATTTACGGGCTTTCTGCGGTAAACTATAGGCAGGAGGACTACGTCCTCTTAAAAGTGTTACAGTGGGGAGTTGTGGCTTGGCGGAGAAAGATATTACAGAGAAAACGCTCGAAGCTTTTAATGATGTGTTTGCTGATATCGTGAATGGACTTCTCTTTCATGGTGAGCAGGTAATACAGGAACAGGCTCTTACGGATGCCCAGCCATTTTGAGATTTCGCATTTGCCGGAAGAAACGATAGGCTACTTCCACAGCGATTTCAGGATTGTGGTTGACTACTTTGTCCACAGGAGGATGAACCCGGATTACCGGCCGTCTGATCCAGTAAAATTTAAACATGTAGATGAAGTATTGAAAATGCTGAAAGCAATCACCCAAGATGACAGGTTCATTGAAGTTCTTGATGGGGAAGGAGGCAAGCCGAAAGATATGTGTGAAGTATTGGATCGTGTGGAAGCACGTGGAGAAGAAAAAGGATTTGATAAAGCTATTCTGGAGAGCATCAGGAATATTATGAAGACTCTCAAATTAAAACCGCAGGAAGCAATGGATGCCTTGCTGATCCCGGCAGGTGATCGGGCAAAGTATGCGGCAAAGTTGTAAGTTGAATGCCCTGTGCCGCGTTTTCAGGAGAGAAGGAGGGAAAATTCCCCAAGTGCTCCACTGAAAATGCAACACAGGGCATCTTTTTTATGGCTTCAGTCTTTGCTGTTGACAATTTACAGCATAACTCCAAAAGAGAGCAACAATGAACGGAGGTTTCTTATAAAATGATGAGGAAAAGAATTTTGACACTATCTGGTACTCTTTTGGGACTTATACTTATGGCTGGAAGTGTTTCGGCCAGTGAAGCAGATTCTTCACCACTGAAATATCTGGGCGAGGAACTCGATAAGCCGGCCACTGTGACCATGGACGATCTGCCGGTTGTTGATGATTTCTATTCGGATCTCAACTGGCAATCCCCGATAGAGGGTTTTCCGGCGTATTTGGATCTGCGGGACAGAGGATTGGTGACGCCGGTAAAGGATCAGAGTCCCTGGGGAACCTGCTGGAGTTTCGGGGCGATGGCAGCCAGTGAGAGCAGCATCCTGAACGGACTTGGCATGACGACAGAGGAATTCGAAGAGCAGTACGGAGAGCCGTTGGATCTGTCGGAACTTCATCTGGCATGGTTTATGGCGAAAGCTCTGCCGGAGGTGGATGAATATCCGGAGGGAGAATACCCTTATGATGAAATGCAGGCCGGCGAAGGAGCTTATTTTTTAAATGAAGAGAAAGGAACCCCGCTTAACGCAGGTGCCTGGACGTTGAATACCACGGTAGATCTTGCTTCAGGAATCGGGGTTGTGGACGAAAGTGTTGTGCCTTATAAGAGCCGGCAGGGAACACTGTCTGTAGAAGACGACTGGAGTCTGCCTGAAAATAAACGCTATATGGCCTCTTATGAATTGATGGATGCCAATGTCCTGCCAAGTCCTGCCGGAATGGATGAAAATAAGCAGTATATCTACCGTCCGGAGGGTACTGAGGCGATCAAAAACGAACTGCTGAATGGACATGCGGTATGTGTCACTTATCGGGCTGATCAGTCCGAGCCGGAGAAGACCAGGGAACAAAAGCGTAAGGAGCTGGAAGAATGGCTTAAAGACGTTACCAGCGTGTCGGAGGAAGAAAAATCTGCATATGTCGAAGCACGCGTTGGCGAAACCGGACTTGCGGACCTTACAGCAGACGAGCTGAAGCAATTAATCATAGTAAGGTGTCTGATTAACGATATGCCGGAGGACTTTTATGATCTTACGGATCTTGATCATGATGCGCTGGCCGTTCTGTTCAATTCCAGTTACTTTGGCGATCCTTACGCGGAACTGGTGGCAAATGAATCCAGACCGGAGACCGTATATATGGGCTTTTCCGGAAACGATCCGGTCGTTTATGCCCAATATACCTATGAGATGAAAGCAGTCAATCATACGGTATGTATTGTAGGCTGGGATGACGCCTTCCCGGCGTCCTCTTTCCAGGAAGGCCATCAGCCGCCAGCAGACGGAGCCTGGATCGTCAAGAACAGCTGGGGAGATCAGTGGGGAATGGATGGATACTTTTATATGTCCTACTATGATCAGGATATCAGGTGCCTGGAGACATTTACCTACGTTCATCCTGACGATGTAAAGAATGTCGAGAACTTTTCCATTCTGCAGTATGATACGATGCCTGCAACCGTTCTGAGCTCCACGGTGTTTGATACACCGGTTTATATGGGCAATGTTTTCTATATTCCCGAAGACAGCGTGATGCAGTATGCATCTGTCATGACCGGCGATCTGAATACACGGGTGACCGTATCCATTTATCATCTTGATGAAGACGCCGAAGATCCTGCCGACGGACTGCTTCTGGAAAGCGTTACAACGAGCATTCCCTACGCCGGCTACCACCGTATCAGTCTTCCGCAGAATCTTCTCCTGAAAGGAGGCGGACGCATCGGCATCACGGTACTGGAACGGGTGCCGGGGAAGGAAGGAAATCGTTATGCGCTGGTGAATACTTCCAATATTGGAAAAGAGGGTGCGATAAAACTTACTGAGATTGAGGACATGGAGGATGACCCTGATTTGCAGTACTTTGTTGCTAAAGTTAATCCAGGAGAAAGTTATGTCAGGTTCCACGGAGAAAACTGGATGGACTGGACGGATGCAATCAATGTATTCTCTCAGGAAGGTAATTGTAAATATATGGCATACGACAATCTGCCGATCAAGGGTTTCATTTATCCGTTAGACCAGGTACTGGAAGGACACCAGATGGATGTTCAGACACCCGCTGCCGGCGGGTTCGTTTCCATCTGCCCGGAATGTGGGTATATACTCTATTCAGCAGAAAACTGAGAAGAGGATGAGCGACTCACACGGAGGAGCGCGGGAGTTGCGGAGCAACGGAGCGATCCGTACATCATAGTGAGGGGCAAAAGGTACTTTTGACCCTCACATCATTCCATTCAGAACTCCGTGTACCACTTCTCCGAATCTTTGCGTAGCTAATCAAACGAGTTCTTTTCCATATAGATCATATGTCCGCTGGGATAGTAGGTAAAGGTCACGTTATCCTCGCAGTCCTCGTTCAGAAACAGATGACTGTATACATACTCTGATGCATAAAACGGTGTCGCCAGGTCATAATACCCGCACAGAACCCAAATCTTCAGGAAGGGGTTTCTTGAAACACAGTGACGGATTGTCTCTTCCTGGCTGATATAACAGATTCCGGTTTTACCCGGGTAGCTCCAGCTGTCTTCGATGTCTGACAGGAAGATATACGGCACTTCTGCCCGAAATTCCAGTTCGTTGTTCACGTAGTCGAGGAATGTGTTGTTGAGAGAAAGATCAAAGAAGGAACCCGAGGGATCATTGCTATCGTCATCAACGGAACCTCCGGTATAGGGGCCGGTGATTCTGCCGTCGTATCTGCCGATTACCAGCTTGCGGCTCTTCAGAAGCTCCGAGCAGAATTCATCCAGCTGAATCCGCAGGTTCTTTTCCAGAAGGAAGGCTTTGGAGAGGCCTTTGTAACATGCAAGTTTTTCCGCCAGCGCATCCGTTTCTTCTTTTGTCAGGCAACTGCCCCTGAACAGAGCGGGCACATACTCGTTCTCTATAAAAGAGCGCACTTCGTCCAGAAAATCCTCAAGCTCCATGTTCTGGAAGTTTTCTGAAACTGCCTTATGGTACCAGGCGTCTGCAGCATAGGTGGGGAGATAGGTGGCGTATGACAGCTCATTCCCGTTTCCGAATTCAACCGCTCCCAGATTATTCACAGAGGAGACCAGTATCAGGCCGTTCAGATACAGGCCGTAGGTGTTTTCCAGATAATCACAGACTCCAACCGCACGCATGGTCCCATAGGACTCTCCGGCCACATACTTCTTGCTGCCCCAGCGGTTGTAGCGGTTGATGTACTGGCGGATAAAGTCGCCGAAGGTACGGTTGTCGTTATCATACCCGCAGAACGATTCCAAAGCCGATTCTCCTGCAGGCCGGGAATAGCCGGTTCCAACGGCGTCAATGATCACAAGATCCGTCAAATCCAGGATGGAGTTTTCATTATCCTTCATCCGGGCAGGCATCTGAATAGCCGAGCCGTCTTCATTCACATCAACACGTCGCGGTCCAAGCGCTCCGATGTTCAGGAAAACACTGGCGGATCCCGGGCCTCCGTTAAATGCAAAGGTAATCGGTCTGTCAGCGGGATTGTCAACGCCATCCAGCGTGTATGCCGTAAAGAAAATCTCGCAGGTTTCTCCGCCGGTTTCCAGAAACATCGTTCCCGCCTGCGCGGTATAGTCAAGCTTTTTCTCCTGAACGACCGCGTTGTGCTTTGTTGTGACAATATTGTCCTGCTCAGCCTCCTCACAGTATGCAGAGGTGGGGAACACTGCTACTGACAGTAAAGCAGCCAGAAGCATGGCGATATGTTTTTTCATATTGAAAATCTCCTTATAAATTCTGAAAGGTTTAAGAAAATTATCACCGACGCCTGCGAAATACAACGAAACAGGGATCTGTGCCAATCGGAAAAGAATATATGTTCGCTGACAGCTCCTCCTCAGAGAGAGCCAAAGACATGAAAAAACTTACAGACCTGTGGTTTCTTTTTCTATCACTGTCTGCAGGATTGTTGCTAATCATGAAAAGGTGATTATAAATAACGTTCACCTTGTGTTATCCTGATAATTAGTAGGAGAATGCATAATTTCAGAACGAAGAAGAGGTCATTATGGAAGTAAATTATGTTTGCCAGGATTGTGGAAAAAGCTGGATAGTTTAGCAGAAAACCTTTGCGATCCGGACTATTATACTGAGAAGGAGGTGATGGATGTGGCCAATGCAGGATATGACTTGTCCAGATTTCATAAAGCCCAGGCGCGGGACTATAAGACGGCGCTATCAGAAATAAGATCCGGAAGAAAACGTTCTCACTGGATGTGGTATATATTCCCACAGATAAAAGGACTCGGCCACAGTGATATGGCTGATTACTATGGGATCAGCAATCTTGAAGAGGCAAAAGATTATCTTGCAGATCCGATTCTAAAGGAGCGACTGACAGAGATTAGTTCTGCGTTGCTCGCATTGGATAGCAGGGATGCAAAGGCAGTTATGGGAGTTCCTGACAATTTGAGGCTGAGAAGCTGTATGACGTTGTTCGCTATCGCTGACCCGGATGAAGAGGTATTCCAGAAGGTGCTGGATAAGTTCTACGGTAGGTAATTGCGAAACTCGCTCCGCGAGTTCGCAATCTCGAACAAAACAAGGTTGAAATCCGACTATGGAGGATTTCACCGGAGCATTACCGGCAGAGATTCTGCAGTTACTGTGGATAACTGCTCTGAACCTTGAAAATTGACGTACTTTAATAAGCCCTTTTCGTTATTCGGTTCCGGCAGCCTATGCGATAAGACGCTTGAGTGAGCGGAAATATTCAGGCTTGTGAATCCTGTCCGCCACGACTACCGTTATCAGCTGGGTTATGCCGGCAAGCAGAAGATCGGCATGGAGTGTTTTGGCATTCTGGGTCTTGCGATCTCCGAGACAGAAACTGTCTTTGATGTGATTGATGGAGCGCTCGACGGATGTGCGGATCTTATAGGTTTCCTCCCATTCCTCTGTCCCGCGGACTACTCCCGGACAGCGGCGGAGATCTTTCTCTGGGTACAAATAGACCATTCGTCCACATGTAGAATCCGTGCAGGGATCCTCACAGTGGCAGACACGGTGTGATCTTCCGTCTGCTCCGGTTTCCCATTTCATTTTTGGGCAGACAAACTTGAATGTTTTCAGTCCACAACGAAGATGGGATGTATTTCCTTCCGGTTTCATGGGAAGAGTCGGATCATGCGGGCA
>DGHP01000104.1:0-750 GCA_002392705.1 Lachnospiraceae bacterium UBA3845
AGGCGCTTTACGCCATCGGGTCGGGAGGCCTGTTCGGCAAAGGCCTGGGGAACAGCGCGCAGAAGCTTGGCGCCCTTCCGGAAGCACAGAATGATATGATCTTCTCCATCATCTGTGAGGAACTGGGAATCGTGGGGGCGATGATTGTACTGCTTCTGTTTGTATTCGTGCTCTACCGCCTGTTCGCCATCGCGGTGAATGCGCCGGATCTGCTGGGATCACTGATCGCCATCGGTATTTTTGCGCACATTGCGATACAGGTCATCCTGAATATCGCGGTCGTGCTGAATGTAATTCCCACAACCGGCATTACCCTGCCGTTTGTATCCTACGGAGGCACGTCCATCGTGTTCCTTATGGCGGAGATGGCGCTGGCCCTGTCTATTTCAGGCCAGATTGAAGGAAAATAATCATTGAGAGGAATAATAAAGATATGGCTGACAAAACAGTTAGAACCAGATTTGCGCCCAGTCCGACAGGGCGTATGCATGTCGGAAACCTGAGAACGGCACTTTATGCCTACCTGATCGCAAAGCATGAGGGCGGTACTTTTATGCTCCGGATCGAGGACACGGACCAGGAACGGCAGGTGGAAGGCGCGGTTGACATTATCAACCGTACCCTTGCGCATACCGGGCTGATCGCGGATGAAGGCCCGGACAATCCCGGTGACGTGGGTCCATATGTTCAGAGCGATCGTGTGAAGGCCGGTATTTATTCCAAATACGCGAAGATGCTGATTGATAAGGG
>DGHP01000104.1:918-4163 GCA_002392705.1 Lachnospiraceae bacterium UBA3845
AATCTGGCGGAGGGGAAACCCTATGTAATCCGGCAGAATGTTCCGAAGGAGGGCACGACTAAGTTTGTCGATGATATCTACGGCGAGATCGAAGTGCCGAACGCGGAGCTGGATGACATGATCCTGATCAAGTCGGACGGATTCCCGACCTACAATTTCGCCAATGTGGTGGATGACCATCTGATGGGGATCACGCATGTCGTGCGCGGCAATGAGTATCTTTCATCCGCGCCCAAGTACAACCGGCTTTACAACGCTTTCGGCTGGGAAGTGCCGGTATATGTGCACTGCCCGCTGATTACGGACGCGGATCATCATAAGCTTTCAAAGAGAAGCGGCCATTCCTCCTTTGAGGATCTGATCGAACAGGGTTTTGTGTCAGAAGCGGTTGTTAATTATGTGGCTCTGCTGGGCTGGAGTCCCGAGGACAACAGGGAGATTTTCTCTCTGCAGGAACTGGTTGAAAACTTTGATTATCATCATATGAGCAAGTCTCCGGCTGTTTTTGATATCCAGAAGCTGAAATGGATGAACGGGGAATACATCAAGGCGATGGATTTCGACAAATACTGTGAGCGGGCGATTCCGCAGATCAGGCAGGTTGTTTCGAAGGATATCGACCTGAGGAAAATTGCCATGATGGTAAAGACCAGAATCGAAGTTTTCCCGGATATCAATGAGATGGTAGATTTCTTTGAAGTGCTTCCGGAATACGATCTGTCTCTTTATCAGAATAAGAAATGGAAGGTCAGCCCGGAGAAGGCTCTGAAGGTTCTTGAGGATCTGCTTCCCGAGCTTGAGGCGCAGGATGATTTCTCGAATGATGCCCTCTATGAGATTCTTAAAAATTACGCGGAGCGTGAAGGAGTGAAGGCCGGTTTTGTGATCTGGCCTGTACGGATCGCTGTTTCCGGTAAAGCAGTTACGCCTGCAGGCGCGACGGAGATCATGGAAGTCCTTGGCAAAGAGGAATCTCTGAGCCGGATCCGCAGAGGAATCGAACTGCTGAAATAACAGAAAGCATGACAGAATTAAGCTTTGACCAGCAGAATGCTGTGAAACACATGAACGGGCCGGCGATGGTACTCGCCGGCCCGGGTTCAGGTAAAACCCTGGTTATCACCAGCAGGATCCGCTCTCTGATTGATCACGGAGTCAGACCGGAGAGGATCCTCGTCATCACATTTACAAACGCGGCAGCCAGGCAGATGAGGGCGAGATTTGAACGAATGACCGCGCCTTCCCGCTATCGCGTAACCTTCGGCACATTTCATGCCATATTTTTCCAGATACTGAAACATGCATATCACTATACAGGCGAGAATATCCTGCGCGATGAAGAGCGGTACCGGATTCTGGCCTCTATTGCCGCGTCCATGGAGATTTCCTGTGAAGATCTCAGAGAGTGGACGGGAGAAGTGTCGGCCGAGATCTCCCGCGTCAAGGCGGAGCAGCTTCCCATCGATTATTATTATTCCTCATCCTGTCCGGAGGAGGAATTCCGGAAAGTCTACAGGGCTTACGCGGAACAGCTCAGGAGGATGAACCGGATTGATTTTGACGATATGATGCTCTGTACCTATGATCTTTTCCATTCGAGGAAGGATATTCTGGCAAGCTGGCAGAGACAGTTTCAGTATATTCTGGTGGATGAATTCCAGGATATCAATGCCCTGCAGTATAAGATCGTCCGGCAGCTTGCCGCTCCGGAGAACAATCTGTTTATCGTGGGGGATGATGATCAGTCGATCTACCGCTTCCGGGGCTCCAGACCGGAAATCATGCTGAATTTCCAGAAGGATTATCAGGGGGCAAAGGTCTTCAGGCTGTCTGAGAATTTCCGCTCGACAGCTCCGATCGTCCGGTCATCGGTGAAGGTAATCGCCGAAAATAAAAAGCGCTTCGGGAAAAAGCTCTACAGCCATGCTCAGGACGGGGCGCCCGTGGAGGTGATGGCCTGCCGCGATCCGGAGACTGAGTATCTGTATGTTGTGAACAGCATACGGAAATGCATGAAGGAGGGCGTCCCGGCGTCGGAGATCGCGATTCTGACCCGCACGAATCTGGGAGCCAGGGGACCTGCCCGGAAACTGATGGAGTTCTCCATCCCCTTCTGCATAAAAGATTCTGTCCCGCTTCTGTATGATCACTGGATTGCCCAGGATTTTCTGGCCTATCTGCGGATCAGAAGCGGGAAGATGGAACGCGGGGATTTCCTGCGGGTATGCAACAGGCCGAACCGTTATATCAGCAGGGAGGGGACAGATGCTGCAAGGTACAGCGCTGACCGCCGGATCTGTGTTTCCTGGACCGGGCTTCGCGCTTTCTATGCGCAGAAGGACTGGATGCTGGAGCGGATCGTGCAGTTCGAAGATGACATGAAGATGATCCGGAACATGCGCCCCTTTGCGGCGATCAATTTTCTGCGGCGTGCTGCCGGCTATGATGATTTCCTGCGGGAGTATGCCGACAGAAGAAGAATTGACCAGGGGGAACTTCTCGCCGCGGCGGACGAGATTCAGGACAGCGCGAAAAACTTTGATACGCTGGAGGACTGGCTGAAGGATATTGAGAGTGTCAGGAAGAAAATGGAAGAGATGCGGGCTGAAATGCAGTTCCGTTCTCCGGAAAAGGAGGAGGAACGGGTGACGCTGGCGACGCTTCACAGCGCGAAAGGACTGGAATTCCGGGAAGTGTTCCTGCTGGACGTGAATGAGAAGATCATACCTTATAAGAAGGCTTCTCTGGAAACGGATCTGGAGGAGGAACGCAGACTGTTTTATGTGGGGATGACCAGGGCGAAGGAGAATCTGCACATTCTGTACCTGAAAGAACAGTACAATAAGAAGATGGAGCCTTCCCGCTTCCTGGACTGCCTGCGGGAACAGGCGGAAGGCTCCGGCCGGACAGGCAGCGATTAACGTCTGGCCGGATCTGTCCCCGGGAAGCGGAGGAAGGCAGCTGTTCAGATTTTCTTCAGAAAGCTCCGGGATGAGAAAAGGATCCGGCTGCAGGCGGCAGAAGAGCTGCCGGCAGCCGTTCCCTCTGTGGAAAAACAGGGGAAAAACAGGATAATTGCAGTGGAAAAGCAGTGGAGAAGCCTGTGGAAAAAAGATTAAAAAATAATTTAAAAAAACTGTTGACAAAAACAAAAGCAGGTGATAGATTAATCAAGTCGCCGCGAGAGAGGCGGACAGAAAGCCGGCTTGAAACCGGCGGAATCGAATCTTGATAACTGAACAGTG
>DGHP01000171.1:0-1377 GCA_002392705.1 Lachnospiraceae bacterium UBA3845
TTCCGCGGCATTTTGGACAGATCTTAGGGCTGGTTCCGGGCTTTGCTCCGGTGCCGTGGCAATTGCTGCACTCATCCTTCAGGGTCAGATCCAGATTCTTCGTGCAGCCGGTAACAGCCTCCTCAAAACTGATACTGACACGCGCGCGGAGATTGGCCCCCTGCATCGGTCCGTTCGGATTGCTGCTTCTGCGTCCGCCGCCGAAGAAGTCTCCGAAGATATCCCCGAAAATGTCCGAGAAATCCGCGCCATTGAAATCGAATCCGCCGCTGAAGCCGCCGGCGCCTCCTTCGAAAGCTGCGTGTCCGAACTGATCATACTGGCTTCTCTTCTCCGGATCGCTCAGGACCGCATAAGCTTCCGACGCCTCCTTAAACTTTTCGGCCGCCGTCTCATCGCCCGGGTTCATATCCGGATGATACTTCTTGGCCAGCTGCCGGTAAGCTTTTTTCAGCGTCTCGGCATCCGCGTTGCGGTCGACTCCAAGCACCTCGTAGTAATCTCTCTTCTCTGCCATATATTAACTCCTGCCAGAAAAACGCCTGCAAAGGAATGTCTGCCGGCAGCCGTTTTCAGGTTTTTTTACACACACAGACGGAGCTGAGGGGATATCCCCACAGCTCCAGTCTCCTGTATCGTTGCTGTACGCGTGATTCTTTCTCTTCAGTGCAGGGCAGAACCCTGCCCTAATACCTTATCAGACCTCTCTGTAATCTCCGTCCACCACGTCATCATTGGAAGCGGAGGAAGCGCTCTGGCCGCCCATGTCCGGACCTGCCTGGCCCTGGGCTCCGGCTGCCTGCTGCTGATAGACCTTCTCAAAGAGCTTCTGAGCGCTGTTCATCAGCTTCTCACGGCCTGCCTTGAGATTATTGATCTGGTCGTCGGTCAGCTCGTCACCGCATTTCGCGATGGCATCCTTGAGTTCCTTCAGGTCTGCTTCCACCTGGGCCTTGTCAGCCGGGTCGATCTTGTCGCCGACTTCTTCCATGGCCTTCTCTGTCTGGAATACCATGGCGTCCGCGTCATTCTTTGTATCGATGCCTTCCTTGCGCTTCTTGTCCTGCGCTTCGTACTCAGCCGCTTCCTTGACAGCCTTATCGATCTCTTCATCGGACATATTGGATCCGCTGGTGATCGTGATGTGCTGCTCCTTGCCGGTTCCCAGATCCTTCGCGGATACATTCACGATACCGTTCGCGTCGATATCAAAGGTAACCTCGATCTGCGGAACGCCTCTTCTTGCAGGCGGGATTCCATCCAGACGGAACTGGCCCAGCGTCTTGTTGTCTCGTGCAAACTGGCGCTCACCCTGTACCACATGGATGTCAACAGCCGTCTGGTTGTCGGCAGCGGTGGAGAAGATCTGGCTCTTCT
>DGHP01000171.1:1428-2074 GCA_002392705.1 Lachnospiraceae bacterium UBA3845
CTGGCTCTTCTTGGTCGGGATCGTCGTATTGCGCTCGATCAGCTTGGTCGCAACGCCGCCCAGGGTCTCGATGGACAGGGACAGCGGGGTGACATCCAGAAGAAGGATATCGCCTGCGCCGGCATCGCCCGCAAGTTTGCCGCCCTGGATGGCAGCGCCGATCGCGACGCACTCATCCGGGTTCAGGGTCTTGCTCGGCTCATGGCCTGTCAGGGCTTTCACCTTTTCCTGGACAGCCGGGATACGGGTGGAACCGCCGACCAGCAGAACCTTTCCGAGTTCGGAAGCGGAGATGCCCGCGTCCGCCAGAGCCTTGCGCACCGGATCCGCGGTTGCGTCCACCAGGTCCGCGGTCAGCTCATCAAATTTGGCCTTTGTCAGGTCCATCTCAAAGTGCTTGGGACCGGTCTCATTGGCAGTGATGAACGGCAGGTTGATATTGGTCGTTGTGGCGGAGGAAAGTTCCTTCTTTGCCTTTTCCGCCGCTTCTCTCAGTCTCTGGAGCGCCATCTTGTCGCCCGACAGATCGATGCCCTCTTTGTTCTTGAAATCGCGAATCATATAATCCGTGATCCTCTGGTCGAAATCATCTCCGCCCAGATGGTTGTTGCCGTTGGTGGCAAGAACTTCGATGACGCCGTCGCCG
>DGHP01000171.1:2130-2261 GCA_002392705.1 Lachnospiraceae bacterium UBA3845
ATCTCGATGATGGAAACATCGAAGGTTCCGCCGCCGAGGTCATAGACCATGATTTTCTGTTCCTTTTCATTGTCAAGGCCGTAAGCCAGGGCTGCCGCTGTCGGTTCGTTGATGATACGCTTTACATCAAG
>DGHP01000171.1:2341-5044 GCA_002392705.1 Lachnospiraceae bacterium UBA3845
CCTTGGTCGCCTGACGCTGTGCGTCATTGAAGTATGCCGGGCAGGTAATGACCGCCTCAGTTACTTTCTCACCCAGATAACCTTCCGCGTCGGCCTTCAGTTTCTGAAGAATCATGGCGGAGATCTCCTGCGGTGAATACTTCTTTCCCTCAATGTTTACTCTGTAATCAGAGCCCATATGTCTCTTGATCGAGGAGACGGTCTTGTCAGCGTTCGTGACGGCCTGGCGCTTTGCAGGCTCTCCTACCAGTCTCTCTCCGTTCTTTGTAAAAGCGACGACAGACGGTGTCGTTCTGGATCCCTCTGTATTCGCGATGACGGTCGGCTTTCCGCCTTCCATAACTGCTACGCAGCTGTTCGTTGTTCCAAGGTCAATTCCGATAATCTTTCCCATAACATATCCTCCTATCAAAAAACCCTTATTATCCAGTCATAAATCAATCTGTTCCAAATCTATGTCATCAGCCGGCTGCCGCCGTGCTGTATTCTGTCTTCCATCCGGCCTGCCAGACCTGCCGGACCTTCCGCCGGCCGCCTGGCCGTGCTGCATCATACTCTCTGCCGGCCGGCTGCAGCCGTGTTTTTCCTCATTCTCTGTCAGTTGGCCACCTTGACCATGCTGTGTCTCACAACGCTGTCTCTGTACATGTACCCCTTCTGAAGCTCCTGGACGATGATGTTGTCTCCGACGGAATCATCCTCGCAGTGCATCACGGCGTTGTGGAAATTGGGGTCAAATTCTTTTCCGACCGCCTCGATCGGCGTCACCCCGATCTGTTCCAGCGTCTGAATCAGCTGCCGGTAGATCTTCTCCATGCCCTGGGCGAAAGGATCGTCACTGTTGTCCCCCGCGGCTGCGAGTCCTCTCTCGAAGTTGTCCACCACCGGAAGAATCTTCTCAATCACGCTCCTGGCGCCGGTCTCAAACATGGCGGACTTTTCTTTCTCCGTCCTCTTGCGGAAATTGTCGAACTCCGCCATCTGCCGCCGCACCTGGTCACTCAGTTCCTCTATCTTCTCATCCCTCTTGTCTTTCTTTCTGCGGAAAAAGCCTTTCTTCTCATCTGCCTTCCGGAAGTTCCCTTCCAGGACATCTTCCTCCGGATCCGCTTCAGAAGGATCTTCCGGGCTGCTTTCCGCCTCTGCTGCTTCTTCTCCGGCAGCCCCGGCATCTGCCGCATTCTCCTCAGGCGCATCCTGCTGCTGACCGCCCTCTGAACCGTCCTCCGGCTGCGCGGCCCCGGATGCATTCATCTCATCTGCATTCTCCTGCAGGTCATCCTGCCTGTTCAGGGTCTCAGGATCCTGCTCATTTCTGTTTTTTCTCTCATCCAGATCCGGCATATCCTCATTCACCCGTTCCTTTTCCTGTGTCATGCAAGCCTCCGCTTATCCGCCCGGCGCTAATGACCGGGATCCTCCGCATCCCTGTGATAGATACTGTCCAGCTGGCTGGTCAGGTTCTTCAGGATGCCCACCACTTTATCATAATCCATCCGCTTGGGTCCGACGATGCCGATCCGTCCGTGCATGCCTCCGCCCAGATCGTAGCTGGCCGTTACTACGCTGCAGTCTTTCATGTTCTCATTCTGCAGCTCCTTCCCGATCGAAACCTGAATCGCGTGTTCCTCATCCGGTCCCCCGTCCATGAGAGACAGGAGCGGGTGCTTCTCCTCAAAGGCTTCAATCAGGCCGCTGGCCTTCTCCGTGTCTGCGGACAGCTCAGGATACTTGAATATATTCGTCGCACCGCTCGTATATACTTCTATGTCCTCCTCCTGTGAAATGGCATCCGCAACCGCGTCCAGCACCTGGGAGATCAGGTCCGAACTGATTCCTGCCTCCTCCTTCAGCTTCTGGATCGTGGCGAGATTGATCTCCTCGATCGTCAAGCCGTTGAGCCTGCTATTGAGAAGGATATTCAGCTGAAGCACCTGATCCCGCTGCAGTCCGTGCAGAATCCGGATAATGCGGTTCTTCACCACATTTCCTTCCGCAACCACGGTCGCCAGGATCTGCTCCTCGTCCACGATGGACAGCTGTATGAACTTCAGCCTGATCCTGTGGTACTGCGGGCTGGTGATCATCGTCGCGTAGTTCGTGTTCACGGCCAGGAAACGGACAATCTGCTTAAGCAGAAGCTCCATCTTGTCCTGCCGGGTGATCATGAGCTGCTTCATCTGGGAGACTTCCGCCTCCTTCTCCTCCATCAGCCGGTCGACATACAGGCGGTAGCCTGCGTCGGAAGGAATTCTTCCGGAAGATGTGTGCGGCTGGATGATCAGCCCCATATCCTCCAGATCAGACATCTCGTTGCGGATCGTAGCGGAACTCAGGTTCAGATTCGGATCCTTTGAGATGGTCCTGGACCCTACCGGCTCGCCTGTTTCCAGATAAGTCTTGATGATTGCTTTTAAGATCGTCCATTTGCGATCATCCAGTTCCATCACTGTCCCTCCTTCCGCTTCTGTTAGCACTCAATGTGTTGGAGTGCTAACATCCATGGCACTATAATAGAACCATGCCTGTTTTTTGTCAACACCTTTTTATGAACTTTTTTTCAGGGAAAAAAGCGCGCCGCAGTGGGCGCGCTCTTAAACAGATCTTTTATTGTGCCTTTTTCTGATCAGAACAGCTGTCTGACCACAAAGTCATGAATCGCGAGATAGGTTTTTTCGGTAAAATGGATCCCGTCGACAGTCT
>DGHP01000036.1 GCA_002392705.1 Lachnospiraceae bacterium UBA3845
TAAGAAGAAGGGTGAGCGAGGGGGAAGGCTGGGGGCGTTGAATCTTTTCCGGGTCCCTGTTATAATCACTGGACCGGTATCCGGAAAGAACAGCAGAAGAGGACCATACAGCAGGGGAATCCGCGGCGGAATGCCCCGCATCTGAAGGACTGGAGGGGAGAATCAGTTGAAAAAGGCAGCAAGAGAATATTTCTGGAAATATACGCTTCTTTTCACGGGAGTCTCTCTCATTGTATTCCTGCCTTTCCTGCTGGAGGGGAGGAGCTTTGTATGCAAGGTGGACGGACAGTCCCAGTATATTGTCTACCTGCGCTATATGGGACAGTTTCTGAGGGAATGGTTCCGGGGGATCATCAAAGGCAGACTGATTCCGCCCCAGTATGATTTTTCAATCGGGATCGGAGATGACATCAATGCGGTCGTGCGCTTTCACCCACTGGACTTTCTGGCTGCCTTTTTCCCGGCCTCAAAGACGGAATTCGTCTATACAGTGATTCTGCTGCTGCGCTTTTATCTGGCGGGGCTGTCCTTCAGCGCCTATGCCTTTTACTGGAATACGGTTCCGGTGTCCGGAGAAGAACAGACGCATAGACTTGTCCACCCCACGAATGTTCTGGCGGGTTCACTGGTTTACCTCTTCGGCGGCTTCATGCTGATCCGTGTGACCAACCATCCGATCTACGCGGCGCCCTTTATTGTCCTGCCACTGCTTTTTCTCGGGGCGGAGCATGTGCTGCACGGGCAGGGCTTCCTGCTCTTTCCGCTGATGGTCATGCTGGGCTTCTGGAGCAATTATTATTTTATGTATATACTCTCCATCGCCCTGCTCATCTACATGCTGATCCGCTTTCCGGAGCAGTATGTGCGCAGGCAGAGCAGGAAGGCTTCAGCTGATCAGACGATGGCGGGAGACGGAGCGGGGAGGGCGGATGCCGTTTCCGGCGGGGAGAGAGCACTGGCTTTTTTTGTCCTGTCCGGGAAAATGGTCAGCCTCTATCTGCTTGGCCTGTGCATGTCCCTTGCCACTCTTCTGCCGACCATCCTGCGCTATCTTTCATCTACAAGGCTCAGCCAGGCCAGCGAGACGAAAAACCTGCTGGTGTATGAAGACAGAAGACGCTACGCGGCCTGGTTTCTGAACCTGATCAGCCCCTACCGCAGCTCCGGGAACGGCACCGATCTGAATTTTGCCGTGATCGTTCTTCCGGCCGCGGCAGTTCTGTTTGCCCTGGAATGGAGAAAGCTGCGCTCCCTGAAGAGGACCCTGATCGCGGAGCTTCTTTTTCTGCTGATTCCGGCCGGCGGATATATTCTGGCCGGCTTCAACAATGAGAACAACCGCTGGATGTTCCTGATCGCGTTTTCCCTGGGCATGGCGGTGGTCTTTATGGGGGACGGCTTCGGCTCTCTCAGCCGCAGGCAGGAAATATTCCTTGCCGGAAGCAGCGCCCTGTTCTGCCTGGGCACTCTGGCGCAGACTTTTCTTGACGGATTCAATCTCTATAATACGGCCGCGGCGGCGGAACTTGCCGCAGTGACGGTCCTGCTTCTCGTCCTTTCCCGCCGGAAAGCTGCCCTGAAGCTGGTCCGGGGGACGGTTCTGGCCCTGACGGTGGCCTCCACCGCGATAAACGGGATTCTTACCTACGCTTCTCCCTTCGGGGCTGTGGCACAGGACTATACAAAAGCGGGGCAGTCCCTCGCAAAATACAGAAAATACGCCCCGGCCGCGGCCGCAAAGGAGGCTTTTCGGACCGGCGAAGGGCTTCTGGACCGGACGGACATCTGGGGGCTGGAGCACGGATATGAGAACAGCTCCCAGTTTATGGGCTACAGCGGCGTCTCCATGTACAACAGTATTCTGAACGCCGGCTTTACGGATGCCCTGGCCTTACAGAATAATCTCGGCTTGGACGCGGTCACCCAGATCCACGGCCTGAACGGCCGGCCTGCCGCAGAGCTCCTTGCGCGCGTCCGATATTTTGCGGTGCCGGAAGACCAGGCGGCCGCGCTTCCCTATGGTTTCCGGAGAGAACCCCTGCTTAAGAAAGACGGGATCCTTGTCTTTGAGTCGGACTGCCTGCTCTCGGAAGCGGTAAGCTATCATTCCTTTATGACAAGAGAGGATTATGAGCGGCTGACGGATCTGGAGAGAGAACTGGTTCCGCTGCATGCGGTGGTCCTGGATGGTGCGCCAGAGGATCAGTCTTCGCAGGCGGAGGATCTTCGCGCCGCCGGCATGACGCAGGTCAGCGCCCCGCAGGAGGAGATTCTGACGGAAACGATCTCAGCTGTCACGCCCGGAGACGGAGTCAGCCGGACAGCGGAGGGATATGAGGTCAGCAGGAAGAAGGGACAGATCAGGGTTCCGGTCAGGAAAAGGGCCGGATATACGGCTTACCTGCGCCTGAAAGGTCTTCATTCCGATGAAGAGTATTTCCGGCTGCAGCTGGAAGCGGACGGTATCGTGTATGAGACGACGGTCCGCAATGAACATCAGGTCTATAACGTCGGACGGGACGAATACCTTTTTAACCTGGGTTACAGCGAGGAGGACGGGAGCGCGGAGGCAGTACTGACCTTTTTCGCGCCGGGCAGCTATGCGCTTGAGGAGATATCGGTGCAGTACCAGCCGATGGCCGGTTTTCGTCAGGCCGCACAGGCGCTGAATGAGGAGTCCCTTGAGAACTGCACTGTCAGCGGGGAGAGCCTGAAGGGGACGATCCGCCTGACAGAACCCCGCTTTGTTGTCTTCCCCGTCGCACGCGCGAAAGGCTGGAGCCTGACCGTCGACGGTAAGGAGCGGCAGCTGCAGGGCGCGAATCTTGCCTTCATGGGACTGCTGCTGGAGGCGGGAGAACACGAGATTCAGCTGATCTACCGCACACCCGGGCTGAAGGCCGGGGCGCTGGCCTCCGCCGCGGCTGTCCTTGGCTGGATTCTTCTGGCTGTCTTTGCATATAGAAAGAAAAAAAGGGGAGCTTTATATGAGTGAGACCCGGATAACAAAGAAATATCTGCTGATCTATACGCTGGCTTTCCTGGCGCTGGGCTTTCTGGTCTTTCTGCCCTTTCTCAGGGCGGGCAAAAGCCTTGTGGGCAATGGGGACGGCGTGTCCCAGTACATCCTGCAGCTGCGCTATACGGGGGACTGGCTGAGGGAGGCATTTTCGGATCTTCTGCACGGGCATCTGAATCTGCGAAGCTATGACTTTACGATCGGGCCGGGGGATGACATCAACGCCATCGTCCGCTTTCATCCGCTGGATTTCCTGGCCTTTTTTGTCCCGGCAGCCTGTACGGAAGTTCTGTACGTCTTTCTGATTTTTCTCCGCCTTTACCTGGCGGGGCTGTCCTTTTCCGCCTTTGCATTCTACTGGAAAAGAACCGGAGCCTGCACGCTGGCGGGCTGCATGGTCTATCTTTTCTGCGGCTATGTGTTCGAACTCGCAATCGTACATCCCATCTATGCGGCGCCGATGATCGTCATGCCCCTGCTCCTGCTGGGCGCGGAGTATATGATGCTCGGCCTGCATTCCTTTGCCCTTTTTTCGGCCATGGTATGGCTGGGCTTCGTGTCCAACTATTACTTCATGTACATCAATTCGGTGGGCCTTCTGATCTACGTGCTTGTCCGTTTCCCGGCCGTTTTCCGCAGGGACCGCGTCCGCAGTTTTCTGCGACTTTTTATCCGCATGGTCAGCGCCTACCTGGTCGGGCTCTTCCTGTCGGCTGTGACTCTGCTTCCGGCGATCCGGCGCTATCTGGGCAGCTACCGCTCCGAAAACCTGGCCAGTGTATCGAACCTTCTCTTTTATGAGGACAAGCGCCGCTACGGCGCCTGGCTGGTGAATCTGATCAGCCCTCTGGAGGCTTCCGGGAACGGGACGCACCTGAATTTCGCGGTGATCGTCCTCCCCTGCCTTGTGCTTCTTTTCCTGGGAGCGCGCAGGACCTTAACCGGACTGAAGCGCCTTGCCCTGATTACGCTTCTTTTCCTGCTGCTGCCGGCGGGAGGCTTTGTCATGGCGGTCTTTCACAATGAAAACAACCGCTGGGTCTATCTGATCAGTCTTCTGCTCGGGATGGTTACGGCCTTTACGGCAGACAGTTTCCGCAGCCTCAGCTCCCTGCAGAAAAAGGGCCTGCTTGCAGCCGCAGCTGCCTACGACGCCGGAATTGCGGCCCTGAGCTTTATTGAGGGGCTGAATCCTTATCATCTCCTGGCCGCCGCCGAGCTGACGGCAGCGACCGTCCTGCTCCTCTCAGCGGGGAGAAAGAAGGGGGCGCGCCGGGACAGAAGATGCGTGGGCATGGTGCTTGCCGTGACCTTTGTCTCAACTGTCCTGAACGGATATTTCACTTTCGGATCCCGCTTCGGCAATCTGACGCGCTATTACGCGGATGCCGGAAGCCTCGAAGAATACTACGGGGAGTCGGTCTATGCCAATTACGGCGTCGCCCGGGCCCTCATGGCGGGAGAGGAAGGAAGCGGGCCGGATCATTCCCCGGCAGATGTCTGGAAAGACGGCTTCTACCGGGTCGACGGGCTCTGGAACGGCTCAAATGAGGACAACGCGTCTGTCCAGCTGGGCTATCCCGGCTGCCAGATATACAACAGCGTGCTGAACGCATCCCTGATCAGCTGGCTGCTGCAGACGGACAATATCGGCCTGACGACCATGCTCCATATTCACGGTCTCGACGGCCGGAGCGCCTCAGAGGCCTTTATGGGGACCCGCTATTATCAGTGCGCACTTTCAGAGAGCAGGAGCCTTCCCTTCGGCTTCGGCCCCGAACCGGTCTGGTCGGACGGGAAGATGGGCATCTATGAAAACCGGCTTCCTCTTTCCTTCGCCTTTGCCGTGGATCAGGTCCTGCCATTGTCTTCCTGGGAGCAGCTGGACGGGGCGCAGGCGGAGGAAGCGATGCTCCACGCGGCCGTGCTGGAGGACGGGGAGGCAGTCAAAGCCCTTGAGGGCGGCCTTAAGGAGTATGACCCTTCTCAGGACAGCGGACGCTTTCTGTATGAGGAGATTCCCCTTCCGGAAGGAAATGAGGATGTGAAGCGCACGGATTCCGGCTACCGGACGAAGAAAAAGAAGGCTGAGATAAGCTTCAGCTGTGAACGCAGGCCGGGCTATGATATCCTGCTGGAGCTGAAGGGGCTTGTTCCGAAGGATATGGGGACAAGCGTAAGGATTCTCGGAGACGGAATCGACAAAAAAGTAACCCTTCTTTCGGAGGAGCAGACCTATACCCTTCTCAGGGAGGATTACCTTGTCAGCCTGGGCTATGAGGACGGAAGAAGCGCGGGGCAGGAGACTCTGTCGCTGCGCTTTGCAGAAAAAGGACAGTATGACCTTGAGCAGATGCGTATCATCTATGTCCTGAGGGATCCGCAGGCTGCGGGTCTTTCAGATGCCGGGTTCGGCGTCAACAACCCGATGGGGAGGAATCCGCAGGCTGCGGGCCTTTCGGATGCTTCTTCCGGGCAGGAGAGCTTCGCGGAGCGGATCGGTGCGCTGAACAGCTGCGTGCTGGAAGACCTGCAGTTCGGGAAAGATACCGTGACCGGCAACATGAATACGGACCGGGCATGCTGCATTGTCTTCCAGATCCCCTTCAGCACGGGATGGACCGCCTCTGTGAACGGACAGAAGGCGCCTCTGCTGCGGGCGGACGCCGGCTTTATGGGTCTGTGCGTCGAAGCGGGCAGCA
>DGHP01000150.1:0-5547 GCA_002392705.1 Lachnospiraceae bacterium UBA3845
CAAAGGCGCCTCCCATAATGGTAAAAGATCTGTGCCCGCACTCCATACTGTCTTCCAGAAGCTGTTCCTCAAAAAGAGGCAGTGAGCTAAAATCCCCCTTACCCATGACCTCCATGATCTTTGCATCATATCGGGGGCCTTCCGGACGGTAACCGTACGGCCCGTCTTTTTTCTGGCAGTGGCTCAGATCGCCGCTTGCAAGAAACACGCATCTCCTCCCTGTTCTGTCAACCGCCTTCCGGATCAGTTTTCCGAATTCCCAATGGCTTCTCAGCGGCAGCCCGGACAGGCCGATCCGGACCAGCCTGTAATCCCGGTAACACTGATTGATAAAATACAGCGGAACCATCGTCCCGTGATCCAGCTGCGGATCCCGCTCTCCCATGGTCCCCGCAGGAAAACCTGCCTCGTCCGCGGCCTCTGAGACCGCGGCCGCAAGTTCCTTGTCATAGTCTGCAGAAAAGCGTACCTTCCCCGCTCCAAAACGTCTGAAATCACCCTCCGCATGTGTTCCGGGAGAAATGTGGAAATAATCGCGGTACATCAGCGCATGGGGAGACGTCACAAGAATCGTCTCCGGCTTCAGGGCTGCAATATCCTCCGCGACCTCCCGGAATGCATCCAGAGTCGCCTGAATCTTCTTTTCCTCGCCCCGGCCGATCTCATGAACCGCGATCGGCGGATGCGGAACCATATATCCGGCAATGACCGCCATCTTATCACGCCCTTTCTTCTCTGAATTTAATTCCGGATTCTCAGTCAGATCAACATTTTAACCGCGAAAAGTTTCAAGGCCTGTCCGGATTGGAAAATACACACTTGCAATCGTCATCCGGCCGGCGGAAGATCTCAGAATCGGACATACAGAAAAAGATCTCCCTCCTGCCTCAGCTGTAAAGTCTCATCGCCTCCGCAATTTCCGGATATACAAAGCTGCAGCTCTTCCTGTCAATAATCGCGAAATTCTCCCCGTCCCCGCTGACGGAACCGTTGTCCCACCAGATGCAGGGGATGCCGTGCGCTTTCGCGTAGGCGGTAAAATACGCGGCATACTCCACCCTTGCCCTCAGGTTTTCGTTCCGGTTCGTAGCTCCGAATTCGCCCACCACCACAGGGATTCCGTTCTGAATGAATTTTTTATAGAGCTGGTTGACAAACCAGTTGATATCCTTCGTATCGCCCATCTTCGATGCGGAAAAGGCAGAAGTCCCGCCCGGCTCCAGGGCAAAATTGTAAGGCCGGTAAGCATGTACGGACACGATGATGCGGTTTTCGAATCCGCCGGGATCCTCCGGCAGGACAAAATCATCCGTCAGGACGCCCTCCGGGCAGGCGCAGTAGCCCGGGCACATCAGATAGCGGGAAGAATTGGATCCGCCTGCCGCCCGGACCGTATTCACAAAGAGCTGGTTCAGGGCATTGATGTTCCGGACCGCTTCCTCCTGATCCGGGTCCCCTTCCATGATATACCATTCATAGCGGTGCCCCACCAGCCGCGGCTCATTCATCGCCTCAAAAATCAGATGCTCGTCATAGTCCGCGAAGCGCTCCGCAAGCTGCTCCCAGATATGCCTTACAAATTCAGACGAGCGCTCCATGTGCGCCTCATCCGGATACAGCGCGTCCGAAGACAGGTCATTGTCGTGATGGATATTCAGGATCACATACATCCCTTCCTCCATGCACATATCCGTGATTTCCTGAACCCGGTCAAGCCAGACATCATGAATCCGGTCATTTTCCCCCAGATGGCCGTGCCAGGTGACAGGTATCCGCACCGTCTCAAATCCCGCCTCATGCACCGCGTGAATCAGTTCCGGGGTTGTCTTCACCTTCTGCCAGGCCGTCTCGGCGCTCAGATCGTCTTTGATCGAATCGTTGAAGGCATCCATGGTATTTCCCAGATTCCAGCCGGTCTTCATACTGCCGGTAAATGCCAGGCCATCGTTCTCAGGAAGTTCCTCCATCGGTATGGAGAGCTCCGGTATCATGGCATCCGCTTTCAGATCCGCGCTCCCGTCCGCAGCCCCGTCTTCTCCGCCGAGGACTTCGATCAGCACGTCATCGATAAAGATGTCCGCGCTCCCGTCCGTCTCCACGTAGAGCGAAGCGCTGCCCCATTCCGCCGGTACCTTGAAGACCGCGTCCAGCAGAGTCCAGTCCCCATCCGAAGCCGTCCGCAGAAGTTCCTTCGTTTCACCGCCCTCCAGTCCGAAGCGGATCTCGCTGTCCGCCGTTTTTACATAGTACTGCACATGAAGCTGTTTCCCGATCCAGGAATTGATCTCCTGCTTCACCGCCGCGTCCTGCTCATTTCTCTGAACCCGCAGGGCGAAGCCCAGGGCCGCCCCTTCCGTATGGTTCTCGCTGTGTACCAGAACGAGTATGGACTGATGCCCGCTCCCCCGGCTGTAAAATCCGACGGAATCCGGGGGAACCGTGACCGTAGTCCCGCCTTCCTTATAGGGTTCGAAATCGATCTTCTTCGATCCTGCGGAAAGGGAAGGCCCGGTCACTGCAGCGCTGAATTCCTCTCCCTTCGCGGCGGCAAGCACCGCGTCAAAGGAAGGCTTTTTCTCCAGATTTCCCCTCAGAAGCAGAGGATTCGCTCCTTTTCTCCAGGAAGCGTCGTCCGTCAGCCCCCAGAAGGTCACGGAAGTCAGATTGACTCCGTTCCTGCGCTCCTCAAGCAATGCCTTGAAGAAATCATAATAGAACTCTGCCTGACGGGGTTCCGCCATGCTGCCCGAGGCCGTCTCTCCCACATCCAGCTCCGTGATATGAACAAGATGAACCGCTTCATCGTACCTTCTGAGCGCCCTGACATACTGGTCCAGGTTCTGGGTATCATCCAGGTGCCCCTGCATCCCGATCCCGTCCAGCAGGCCGTCCCCGAAGATCGTTCCGTCCCCGTCCTCCCGGATCGCGAAGCTCTCCGCCATGAACTGTCCGGCATTGTACACGTCCTCCGTCAGGAAACGGATGATAGCGCCGCAGCGCTTTTCGTACCATTCATTGTAATCATTGTAAAACAGCAGCGGACGGATCGGCGACAGATCGTCCGTCTCCGGGTCCAGCCCGTAAAGGGCAGCGTATTTTTCCGAAAAGGCAAGCTCCGCCTCCCGGGCAAAGAGGAAGCTGTAGTAGAGGTATTCCGGCCCTATGATCCGGTACCAGAGGCTCCTGCGCAGGCCGTCCTCCTGCCCCTCATCCGCGGCTTCATTCACCACGTCCCAGGCATAGATAACGTCCGCGAACCCCTTGGCGTAAGTGTATTCCAGCACACCGTAAATATAAGTTCTGAGCCGTTCAATCAGCGTTTCACGGTCCACAAGGCAGTCCTCATCAAGCTCTGCCTGATCGGAATAACTGACCTTGCCGCCTGACAGCGGCTGAAAGTTTTTCGCGAAAATGGCAGGATTCACCTGGCTGTGCCAGACCAGCACATGCCCACGCACGGGCATTTTGTTGTCCCTGGCCCAGATCAGAAGCTCCTCCGCAGCCGGGTCTGCCCGGAAAAGCGTCGGGGAAGAAGGATCAAAATTGTAGGCCGGCTTCAGCTCATTTCCGAAAGTCATGCTGCTGAAAAAACGCCGAATCAGGTCCTCCTTGGCTTCATTTCCGATCTCCGCCGTCGGATCGTTCCAGTGGTCGATGGCCTGCACCGCCACCCCGATCCGGAAATCCTCCGAATAAGCTTCCGCCAGTGATTCATAGGCGGAGGTATCCGCATATTCCGCTGCCTCTGTACGCATCGTGTTTCCTCCCGTGCACAGCCCCGCAATGAAAACCAATGAAAGCAGTCCTGCCAAAATCCGTTTTACCATCCTCTTTCTCCGCTCCTGTCTCCTGTCAGAATCAGTCCCTGCTCCGCCTGTCCGGAAAATAGAAATCCGGTCTGCGGTTTCTCCCGATCAGCGATTTCGTCCGGTCTGCGGTTTCTCCCGATCAGCGGCTTCTCCCAGTCAGCCTCGCCAGTGTCTTCTCCAGCCGGTCCTTAATAAAAGGCCTGTCCTTCTCTTTCACCAGATAGTAAAGGTACGACTCCTTCACCAGCTCAATCGG
The DNA here is from genome assembly GCA_002392705.1 of Lachnospiraceae bacterium UBA3845. GTDB lineage: Bacteria > Bacillota > Clostridia > Lachnospirales > Lachnospiraceae > Porcincola. Next base: position 4,066 of record DGHP01000150.1, read on the forward strand.
GAGCCCCCGGCCCACCAGCTTGAAATTGCGGTAGCCCCGCTCCGCATACGCCCCGACCTCATCCGCCGTCAGAAATGCCGGACGCTTTCTGATCTCCGAAAAGCTCGGCTTTGTGGTCCGGTTCGGGCAGGGAAAGACCGTTCCCTTCTCAAATTCCAGCTGCATGCGGGATTCATCGGCGTAATGCTCTTTTCGCTTCGGACATCCCGGGAAACAGATCTCATCCACCAGGATCTCGATCCGGCCGGCCTGTGGCTCCAGCGCCTTCAGCACCTCTTCGTTATGGTTCAGGTCATAATCCAGCACCACCAGCAGATAATCCCTCTCAAGTTCCCGCTCCAGTTCTTCCAGCGAAGTAATCCGCTTGGTCGTTGAGGAAATGTAGGCAAAATCCGGATACTTCCTCCGCAGATAGTCTTCCAGCAGCTGCGTATTTACCAGAACCTGGTTTTTGCCATTGTCCGCCAGGCGCATGATCAGGTTGCAGTAGGTATCCTGCAGATGCTCCTGCTGAAGCAGCGAATTCGTCCAGGTAAAGCGCACGGGGACGTCCATCCGGTTGTAGGTGGAGATGATCTTCTCCATATCCCCCTTCGAAGTCAGCCCGAATACGGCGCGGCCGCCGTTCCAGATCGCGCCCGGAAAGGTCCCGTACACACTGCCGATCCGGTAATTCTCACGGAACTTCTCCGGATAATCCTTCATAAGCTTTATGATGATCTGGTTCATATAAAAGTGAATATAGAATCCCGGCAGGTGCCAGTAGATCAGTTTATTGTCCTCCATCTGCAGCCTCTCCTTCTGCTTTGCGGCGGCGCGATATTCCGGCGCGATATTCAAAACCCTTTGCACCTCTGGCTGGCAGGCCCGCTTCGGCTCCGGGGCTTTTGACCTTTCCATCATACAGATAGCAGGGGCGATTTGTCAGCCAGACCGCTCCTGCTATCTCCCGCGGCAGGAAGCATGCTTCCCGCCGCATTTCATGTTCCTAGAAAATGCCTCTTATCCGGATTACTTATTCGCCTCATCCACATAAGCTTTCCAGGTATCGCGGATCGCTTCAACCTGTTCGGAAACAACAGCGCCCGGAGCGATGTTCCATACGAACTGCTCGCCAAGGCTCAGGTTCGGGATTAGGCCGTGATAAGCGATGGTTCCGTGATCTTCTTCCATCATCATCGGGATGGTCTCATCGATCGCGCGCATGTCAAAGATACCTGCCGCCGCCGCGGAAAGATCCATGTAATCCTCATAGCCTGCCGGCTGATCGGTATAGAGGTTCCACGCAAATGCCAGCTTCCATGCCTTGTCCGCGTCATAGCAGGCCGGGATGGCAACCGGGTTGTTGGACCAGACGTTGACGTAATCTTCTCTCTGCGGTCCCTTCGGGAACATGACGAATCCGACTTCGTCTTCCATATCCTGCAGGAAGTTTCCGGGAGTTCCGGCATACTCATCCTCTACCATGAAAGCGGCCTGGCC
>DGHP01000150.1:5604-28299 GCA_002392705.1 Lachnospiraceae bacterium UBA3845
TTGATGAAAGCTTCCTTGTAGTAATCCCACTCGGCGCCTTCCGGATCCGGCAGGTCATACTTGTTGAACATATCGACGGTCCACTCAAGCGCCTCCAGGGTCTCGGGGCTTTCCAGATTGTAGAAATAGCCGTCGTCATTCTTGCCGATATAGCAGCCGTTGTTGGAGAAGACAGCGATCGTGGTCATATTGCCCTCATTCAGGGTCAGACCGTAGACATCGATCACGCCGTCATTGTCGATATCGCGCTGAACCGCCGCCATCATTTCCTCGAAAGCGTCCCAGGTCCATGTGCCGTCCGCCTGCATGTCATAGATGGTCTCGGGATCGATGCCCGCGTCATTCAGAAGTCTCTTGTTGAAATAAACGCCGGTACGCGGCTCTGAATAACCCGCGTACATCGCGTAGATGGAATCGCCCTTTGCATACTGCTCATGGAGCTTGTTCCTCTGGAACTTCGGCTGGGAGAAATCCAGGCAGTCCAGCGTCGCCAGGTCATACATCAGGCCGCTCGAAAGGGCGGATGTAATCGCCGGGTCGTCGCGCAGAATCCAGACGTAATTCTCATCGCCTCCCGTTGTGGCATAATCGACAAAGTCCGCGGGCGTGGAGGTCCAGTCCGAGATTGCCTGCTGGGTAATCGTAAAATTATAGGTCTCCTGGATCCATTCCCGGTACTCGTCGCGGGCTTCTTCATAGTCATTGGTCGGCTCCGCGGGATCGCCGCTCCACCAGTCACGGATTACGATTTCCATACCGCCCAGGTCAACCGGATCGCCGTTCTCATCCGTAATTACCGTGTAGTCTTCCTCGTCAGCCATTACCACCTGCGCGCTCATCACCATCGCGGCCGCCGTAATCGCCAGCAGAGCTTTTGTGAACATCTTCTGCCTCATAATAAAACCTCCTTCTGTTTTTGCCGCTCCCGCAGCTTTATAAAGATATGTTAATCTGCCGGGTCTGCTCCCGGACAGGAATAACCTGTATATTAACAGGTTACTATTCACAGCTTGTCTGACGAAAAATATGGATGTGTCATGCCTGCATGTAAGCAGCCATATTTTTCATCAGGCAAAGCCTGCGAAGCAGGAACCGTCCCCACAGCCTCAGACGGGAGCATCGAAGATGCGGCATACGTGCGCAGCACGGATGGTCTGAGGTCTGATGGGTATGGGGCTGTGAATAGTACACTACATCTTGATTCCGCTCGTACTGATACTCTCCACAAATGCCCTCTGCGCGAACAGATACAGGATAATCAGGGGCATGATAATCATCAGCGTTCCGGTCGCCAGGATACAGTTGGAATACGCCACCGACACCGTGGTCAGAACGCCCGTCATTCTCTGGATATAGGCGCTGAGCGAGTCGACCAGGCGGGCCAGACCCGTGCTGACCAGCTTCGTATTGCCCAGGAACATCTTGGAATAAAAACCATCCGTCCACTGCCAGACAAAAGCGAACAGAAAGCACGATGTCACGATCGGTTTCGTCTGCGGCAGCATGACCCGGGTGAAGGTCCGCAGCATCCCGCAGCCGTCCACATAGGCCGCCTCCTCCAGGTCCACCGGGATATTCCGGAAGAACTGGCGGATCATGAAGATATACAGGCCGTTTTTCAGTCCCATGCAGCCCGCGCTCATCAGATAATAAGGCAGGACGGAACCCCTCAGGTTCAGCGTCTCCCCGTGCACCAGCTTCACGATCCCCAGGAAATCAAAGAAGCGGAAATGCAGATGCAGGGAGCTGGCGATGGTCTGCGGAGGGATCAGGATCACCAGGATCACGCAGGCAAACCAGAAACGCTTGAGCGGAAACTCAAAGCGGGCAAAGCCGTAACCCACCAGCAGGCAGACCGTGACCTGCAGAAGCGCGATGGTAAAGGAGATCACCAGGGAATTCACAAGGGCCTTCCCGTAGCTCATCAGCTCCGCGGCCAGCCTGTAATTCTCCGTGGTAAAATGCTCCGGAATCGCGATGACGATGGGATTATACAGGTCCGACTCCGTCATGAAGCTGACCGATATCTTGTTCAGAATCGGCTGCAGGATCATGAAGCACATCCCGAACAGCAGCAGGAATCTGCAGACTGAGACCAGGTATTTCCGCAGCGTGCTCTTCAGCAGGTAGCCGCCGGACAGCCGGTTGCGCTCCCGGAAGCTCATCTTCCTTATGTCAGAACCAGGCTCACTCATAATAGTAAACTCCTCTCGATATAACGGCGGACGTAATCCCGATGAAAGCCAGGATCAGGATGAAGTAGACCCAGCTCATGGCGGAGGCCAGTCCGTAATTCATCTGCTCGATCATGACCTTCTGGATCTTTTCGATGACCGCGTTGTCGGAATGCATGGAGAAATCCACCACCGTGTAGATCCAGCAGACCAGGAAGAGCGGGCTGATCATCGGAAATGTAATCTTCCACAGACTCTCCCATTTCGTACAGCCTTCGATATCTGCGGCCTCATACATATTGGAGGGGATGCTCTGCAGCCCCGACAGGAAAATGATAATCGGGATTCCCGAAGCAATCGCCACATCATAGATATTGTCTATGATCTCAAACAGTTTCTCGAAAGCTCTCACGCCGACGCCGGAGGTCCTTAAAATATTCTCCAGAACCGCCGTGATGCTGATCCCCTGCGTGGTCTGCTCGATCGTATTGGCCAGATTCGCCATCAGCTGGTTGTTGGATTCCAGGCCGATGATCACGCCCGAAGAGAGGATCACGGGAAGGAAGAAGATCGCCCTCACCAGCGCCCTTCCGTGAAACTGCTGGTTCAGAATCAGGGAAACGAAAAAGCTGAACACGATAATCGCCACGGAATACAGCATCATGCGCGTGATCTCTTCCGTGAGCAGACGGTTGTATTCCGGATCAACCCGGAAAGCATGGATATAGTTCGCGATCCCGGTCCAGATCGGGTTATAATTTCCCGCGGACAGCTCCACATTGCAGAAACTCATATAAAAGGACTGGGCGAGAGGCTTGACCATGAACAGCAGAAAGCCGAGGATAAAAGGCATGATAAACAGGATCCCGGCCTTTGCCTTCTTTCTCTGAAGTCCCACATATCTCTTCCGCTGCTTCATAAGTTATTTCTCCCTCACAACCAGATAATCTCTGGCGGGAACGGTCAGGCCGTCCGCCTGCGCCTCGCTGAACCCGTAATTCACATAGACCTTCGTTCCGTCCGCGTATTCTGTGCGGGACAGTACCGGTGTCAGGTTTCTGTGTCCTGTCATCTCCTGACGGAAGGTATGGCCCAGCTCCTTGTCATAGCGGGCGCAGATCCGCTTCATTTCCCCGCTCCAGGCATCGTAATCCGCCGCATAATAGCCGGTGTACAGGGTCTTCTGGAGGGCAAAGGCGGATTCCTTCATGAAGGTGAAGGACAGTCCCGCTCCGTACTCTGCCGAATACAGCAGTTCCTCCTCCGTATTTCCGCAGATATTGAGGGGCCTTCCGGTATAATTGAGCCTCCCGTGCACCGCCAGCTGCCAGAAGGGGATGCTCTCGTCCAGAATCGTATACCCGCTGCCATGCAGGTCCATGTCCGTTACCAGCGAGCAGTAGGGAACCGCGTAGTCATTGCCCATATTGACGCAGATCTTCGTCCCGCCTTCCGAGATTTTCTTCAGCTGCTCCTCCTGGAGCTTTTTCACCGCCTCGCGGCTGTAAGTTTTTTTCCGGTCAAAATCGGAGGACAGGTCCATGCCCGTATCCTCAAAGGCTACGCCCGCACCGAGGGAGGAAGCCGTTTCCGCCAGCCTGTCCCCCATCTTCATGGCAAGCTCTGTATGCAGCAGATAATAAGGATCCAGGTCATCCCGCTCGGAATAGGTCACCGTACTGTACTCCAGAAGCTTTGCCCGCTCCTTGCTGATCCGCTTCGCCGCGTCCCTGAAGGAGAAAAAGCCGTTCGAAAGGCCGCTGTCAACCGCGTACTGGGTGATCCCGTTCAGATACAGGTCCACATCCAGGTCCTCCGCCGTCCGCGCCAGCTGCTTAAGTCCCTTCTTTCCGCCCATTTGGGAAAGCGGTCTGACGGAGCTGAGCATCTTCTGCTTCACGCCGCCGTTGCACCAGCCCGCCAGGCGGACCGACAGGTCTCCGACGCCCGCTTCATTGAGGTCCCGGATGATGTCCTCCGCCTCGTCGAAGGTCGTCAGCAGCAGCGGCCTGGAAACCGGCACGCCGGCGATCTGCTTCACCTTATCCACCGCGCCGACGATCTCCACCAGCACGGGTGTCCGCTCTTCCCCGGTCATCTCCATGGCCGCGCCGTACTTCTCCTGCAGGTAGCCGCCGTAGCATTTCGCCATGTCGGTGTAATCCCCGGAATCCACAAAGCGGTAGCGCTGCACCAGAGACTCCTCCGGAAGCTTCTCTACATACTGGTAAATGTCGCTGTTGGCGATATCGCCCACGTCATATTTTTCTCTCTGGCTGATGCTGTAGACGGCATTCACGTAATTGTAACTGCTGCTGCGGCCGCCGATGTCGGCCCGGACCGACGCATAAGGGCTTCCGTCCTCCAGAATACAGAGAAAAGAATCCTCGCCGGAGGAAATGCCGAACACGCCGCAGGTTGCCCTGGTATTGTGCACGACGGCGTCCCTTCCCAGGCACATGTCCCAGCCGTAGACATTGGTATAATAGCTGCTCTGGGCCGTCTTCCCGTTATTGAAATTGATGATGGCCCCGCCGCCCTCCGGCACCAGAAGATAGCCCTCGTCCGCCTTTCCGCCGGCGCCGAAATAAGGCAGCGGCGTGACCGTATACATCGGGTACTCCTCCTTATATTCCAGGGAGTCAAATGGAATCTCCACCAGCAAGTCCCCGTCCTCCAGACGGTAAATCACCGAAACATTGAAGATCGGCTTGTCGGATTCCTTCACCGACAGGTCCAGTTCCTTATCCGCTTCGAAATCCTCGTAGGTATAGCCGGCTTCCTCAAAATACTCTTCCATCGCGACCCGCACATTGCCCTTCGTGGTATCGCGCAGCACATAGATCACTTCGGTTTCCAGGATCGGGTACTGGGCCAGCAGCTCCTCCTCGTTATCTTTCTTGCCCAGCTTATTCCGGTCATATTTTTTATAATACTGTCCGAGGAGCTTCACGCCCTTCTCCGCCATGGCGGAGGACCATTTCTCATAGTTTTCCGCGGTCATGACAGGCGGAATCACATATTCCCGTTCCACATCGCCCAGGGAATAATTCACTCTTACGTAATCATCTCCCTGCTCGATGTCGTAGATCCCGTTTTTCACGCTGTAGGCGTCCGTATTGAAGGCCACTTCCAGACCGGAAACGATGGAATAGGACATCAGCAGCGTGGATTCCAGGCGGTTCTTCTCCTCCGTCAGCGCAAGGGTATCCGCCGACGCGCCCTCCGGATTCGAACGCCATACCTTGCCGCTGCTCTTCACCTCCAGGGAAAACTGGGTATCGGTGGGATCCATGGTAAACAGCAGTTTGTCATTCTCCATCACGATGGGGGACTTATCGCCTTCAAAACCATAGATCCGGATGGGCTCTTCCTCCTCCGGAACCGCCCGGTAATTCAGGATCAGCAGAATTCCCCCGGCGATCACAGCCAGAAGAATCAGCGGAAACAGCAGGCTTTTCAGCATACTGCGGACAGCCTGTTCCCTCTCGGTCTGTCGTTCAGTTTTTTGCCTTACCCCGTCCTTCATAACCACTCCTGCGTATACTCAGATCGATTCTGTTCGATCTTTTGTTCCGTTTCATCGCGCTTCCGGTTCCGTTTCATCGCGCTTCCGGTTTCTTTTTACAGCCGGAACAGCAGTTCCCTCGCCAGCGAAATGAAATAGCCGACTCCCTGGGAAATCATGCTGAAGAAAATCATCAGGATGAAAATCATGACCAGCATGGCGAAAAGGGAGGCCACCGTAAAGAGAAGATTCTTTCCAGCGGAATATTCGTGAATCTGCCCCATCGCCGCCACAATCAGAAGCCCTGCCCAGATCAGGGAAATCGCGGAAAGCACCGCGTAAAACTCCGCCTCCTCCACGGTAAATCCGTTGCTCAGGATCATCAGCGGAAACTGGATCAGGGGATAGGGCGTCAGCGCGTAGCAGGTCGCCATATAGACCTGGTTCAGGCGCCCCTTTCCGTCAAAGAGGGTCGTAAGCCCCCAGTTCCCGACGACCCAGAGGATCAGTGGGAACAAAACGCTGGCGATATACAGGAAAATATTGAGGCCTTCCCAATAGACCGTCAGAATCACAAAACTGGTATAGCGCAGCTTCAGGACCCGCACCAGAAGGGTCAGAATCAGAATCGTATTGGCCGCGGCCATGGTTCCCCGCTTCTCATGGGTCAGATCCCAGAAGCCGTCGAGGGGGTGCGTCGCGCAGTAAAGGGCAAACTTCAGGGAATCCCAATACTTTTCAAGCCGCGCGCGCCGCGCTTCTTTCAGTCTGCCGCCGTTTTCCGGACGAAGATCCTGTGCGCTTCCCGTGCTTACAGGCTTTGCGGAAGCAATCGTATCCATACGCTCCTCCTGCTCTATTTCCGAACTGTTCTATCTTTTCTTCCGGCCCCAGTCCTGATCAACTTAAATGCCTGCATATAATATCGCCAGATGCATTTTCTCCCGGCTGAGTCCGGAAGTCAGTCGAATGCCTGCATAAGCGAATCTCCAGACGCATTTTTTCCGGCCTGAGTCCGGAAGTCAGTCGAGTGCCTGCATAAGCGAATCTCCAGACGCATTTTTTCCGGCCTGAGTCCGGAAGTCACCGCAGAATCACTGACAGGGAATGACCCTCATCAGCAATCCGCGTCAGGTCCTCCGCTCTGCATCCCGGGCCTCTTTTCCGTATTCATAGAGAAAGAAATCATCGGTCCTGAGTTCTTCCCTGACTTTTCGGATTCTTTTTACAATCAGCGGCAGCAGAAACAGAATCAGCACTGCCGCGATGATCCAGGCGATGTGCTGCTCCACCCATTCCTTCCGGTACTGCTTGTAGGCTTTGGAATAATTCTCGGCGTCATACTTGATCTCGAAATAGTCCATCGCCTCGCGGTAATTCTCCTGCCGGAGCAGGGCCCGGCCGATCCCGATATAGGCAAGGTCATAATTGCCGTCCATGACCATGACCTGCTCCCAGGCCTCTCTGGACGCTTCATAATCGCCCTTGTCAAATTCCTCCACAGCGGTGTAGATCAGTTCGCCGAACTGTGTGGGCACAAACCCTGTCAGCGAGCAGTCCAGGGAATCCAGCACATAAAGCTCATGCCCGATATGCTCGATCCCCACCGGCCGCCGGAAATAACCGTCCATGTTGCCGTTTCCGCCGAAGGCGAAGACCATCCGCCCCTGGTCGTCATAGCCGAAGAGGCGGCCGCGGTTGCGGTCCAGGCAGACGAAAATGTCATTCTCCATGCAGGTTACGTCTGAGAAATAGGAGGGTCCCTCGTATCCGCCGCCGGAGCCCATGTAGAGGTCCCCGTAGATTCCCCATTCCCCGTTTCGCACCAGGATATCATTGCCCATCAGGTTCAGCTTGCGGACCGCGTCGGCATTCCCGCTGCGCAGATCATCCGGGGAAACCGCGCCCGTACAGGCGTAGATAAATCCCTCGTAATCCATGTACAGGTTGTCATATTCCGTCGGAACAAAGGATTCCATCTGCGCCCGCTGCGCCTGGGTGGCAAAGCGTTTCCAGAGGTAATCCATAAAATCAAAGGTCACCTTCGTGGCTCCCACAAAGCCGGAGAAGGTCCCGTCACTTTCATATTTTACAAGGCCTTTGTTGATGCCGGAGGCCACGCAGTATACCCGCTCCGCCGTATCCACGGCGATCTTGTCCGGCTGAAAGGCAACCGCCGGATCCAGGGTATTGTCCACCGGCTTGTCAAACTGCATCAGATAATGAAGATCCGGATCCAGCTTGAGAATGCGGGCATTTCCCTTGTCCGCGATAAAGAAATTGCCATTCTCCGACACCGCGATATCCGTCGGCGCCAGAAAGGAAGTATTCTCCACTCCGCCGGAAAACCCGTCAATGATCCGCACGAGTTCCAGATTCTCCGCGGAATTCCGCTTGAGCTCGAGAATGCGGTTATTGCCGGTATCACAGATATAGATGAGATCCCCGCTCACATAGAGTCCCTGCGGGTTATTCATGCGCGTCTCCAGCCCCAGGTCGGCGGAGGTAAAAACCTTGCTGACCGTATAAAGGTCCGGGCAGTCCTGCACGTCCCCCCAGTAATCATAATTGTAGGTATAGGAGATATCCTCCGCCCACGCGGTCGCCGGGACTCCCAGGAGAATACCGGCCAGCAGCAGAAACGCTCCGGCTTTTTTCCATGATTTCATCGTCATATCCTGTTCTCCCGACCTTTCAGAACCATCTCCGCCTGCATTTTGTCCTCTATATCCCATCTGCGTGCGGTCAGCACACTCCGTTCCAAACGCCCTGCGCCTTTTCAGAATCCAGGGCCCCGCCTGCGGCGGTCAGCAGCACCCGGGAAGAACTATGGACCCGCCTGCCGCACATCCGGTACCGTCTCATGCCGCGGCTCAGTCCTTCAACCCGGAACTTGCCATGGTTTCCAGTATCTGGCTTTCCGAGAAAATGAAAATCGCGATCGGCACGATCATTACCACAACCAGAACCGCCGCGCCCTGTCCGGTCCGGGCGATCCCGCCGCTCTGGATCTGCTGCAGGGCGTAGACCAGCGTCTTGCGCTCCTCTGAATAGATATAGATGGAAGCCCTGTTGTTCCAGAGCGCCTGCACCGAGAATATGATCAGCGTCATCCAGGCCGGCTTTACATTCGGCATCACGATATTCGTAAAGACCGTCCACTCGCTGGCCCCGTCGATCTTCGCCGCCTCAATCAGCGCCGAAGGCAGGCCTTCCATGAACTGTTTCATCAGAAACAGGCCCATTGGGGACGCAAAAGCGGGAATGATGATGGCCCAGTAGGTATCGATCCAGCCCAGCCTGTTCAGAATCAGGTAGTTGGGAATCTGGGTCACATAACCGGTGAACATCATGGCCACGGTGACAAGCTTGAAAAAGGTCTTCCCCCCCGGGAACTCATACTTGGCCAGCACAAAGGCCGCCATGGACGCGACCAGCAGGTGCCCGAAGGTTCCCATGAAGGTGATGAAAACCGTATTGAACAGATACCTGGAGAAGGTCACCCAGGATTTTCCCATGGTCACGAACAGATCAGAGAAATTGTCCAGGGTCGGGTGCTGCGGAAGGATCGTCGGAGGGAACCTGAACAGCTCGTCCAGCGGTTTCAGCGCGCTGCCCACGGCGTAGACGATCGGGAAAGCCATGATAAAGGCCACCAGCACAAGAAACAGGTAAAGCGCGATGTCCCCTGCGACGGAGCGGTTCGGTTTCCGCCTCCGCAGGAGCTTTTTCTTGTATTTCTCCTGGGAAGGGCTTTCTTTCTTCTTCCTCATGTGCCAACCCTCCTTAACAGACCCTGGATTGCCTTATTGCAGAGGATCATGATCAGGAACAGGATCGTCGCGATCGCGCAGGCGTATCCCATTTCAAATCTTGAAAAACCATAGTCAAACAGGTGCGTGACGATCGTCCGGGCCGCGTAGTCCGTGCTCGGATAACCGCACAGGGCCATCGTGACGTCGCATACCCCGAAGGCCTGCGTGATCGACATCACGGCGCCGAACAGAAGCATCGGCTTCATGCTCGGAAGGGTAATGTACCAAAGCTCCTGCCAGCGGTTCTTAATGCCGTCCATGCAGCCCGCCTCCAGAAGGGTACGGTCCACGCCCTGCAGGCCCGCCACAAAGGACAGAAAGCCCTGTCCCAGGCTCATCCAGAGGATGACCAGCATACAGATCGGAAGCATGTAGGTGGGGTCGATCAGCCAGAGCTTCGGCGCGTCGATAATTCCCATATTCATTAAGAGCGCGTTCGCGTGCCCGTAGGCGTCCCCCCGGAAAAACACGGAAAAGATCACATAGCAGTTGCCAGCAATCGACGGTGCGTAAAAAATGATAACCGCAACAGAACGCACCCAGCGCGGAAGCTCATTGATCAGCCAGGCGAACAGAAAAGACAGGATGTAGCCCAGCGGCCCCGTGATGATGGCGATCATGAAGGTATTCTTGATACTGATCAGGAAGATATCGTCCTCCAGAATCAGCTTGATATAATTCTGGAAGCCCACAAAGCGCGGCGTCTCCAGAATGTTGTAATAAGTAAAGCTCAGGCAGATCGAGGCGATCACCGGAAACACAAAGAACATAGCGAAGAGAATAGCATAGGGCGCCAGGAAGAGATAGCACATCTTCCTCTGCTTCGCCTTTTTCAGCATGACCCGGAAATTATGCCTGCGCAGGGCTATATATTTCTTGAAAAATTCGCTCATATATGTCACGCTTTCACAGGTTCGTCGTCCTGAATGCCGGACTCCTGTCTCCTGACTTCATTTTTACTGTCGCCTTACACCAACATCGGTTCTTCAGCCGGTCTGCCGGACTCCCGTCCTCTGATTCCTTCTCTTCACAGTTCACGCAGCACTGCTGCCGGCTCGTTCACCGGCATACCGGACTCCGCCTCCTGGCTCCATTTTCTCACTGATCTCCCGACACTGCCGCTCAGTCCACCGGCATGCCGAATTCCAGTCTCTTCTTGCGGATCTCCTCATCGATCTTGATGGAATAGTCGATGATTGTCTCACGCGAATCTTCCTTAAAGGTCAACACCCGCCGGGTCGCGTTCGAGATATGGCGTCCGGTGAAATAGCCGCCGGGCACTTCGCGGATCCCGCGGGTCCAGTCCCACTGCCTGTTCAGCACATCGATATCGTCCATGCTCCAGGACAGATTGGAAAATGCGTCTCGGTTCGCCGTCGCGTAGCGGGCGGAGGAACCCAGCAGAGCCTCTATCTCCCGCCCGAACTGGATCTGCGTATCCGGAGCCGCCCACCATTTCATGAACTCCCAGGACTTCTGCCGAAGCGCTTCATCCTCCGTGGAAATCATCATGGTCGCCGAGCCGGTTATGAAATCCGACCGGTCAATATATGTTTCTCCGTTTTCATCTGTGCGCTCGGTTCCGGGAATCAGTGTGAAATCCCACAGGCCGCGGATTTCCGGAGCGGAAACCATCAGCGTATTGTAAGTGGAATAAGCCGCGATGCCGATGGGCATCTCTCCAGAACGGAAGCGGCTCACAAAATCGTAAACCGTCGGAATTCCATAATCATTGAAATAGCGGACGTAGTCGTCAAAGGCCCTGATCCCCGCCTCATTGTCCACCGTAGTCCGGGTGCCCGCCTCATTGTAGAGATCGCCTCCGTACTGGAACAGCAGGGCGAAATACAGCGACAGGTCCGGAACATTGGACATGATCGATGTGGTTGCCGCTGCGGAAGCGCTGCTTCCGGCTGCGGTCGGAATGCCGACCGAGAGGTTATTGCCCTGGATCGTCGGGAACATCTCAATCAGTTCCTTAAAGGTCTGCGGCACCGTAAGTTCCAGATCCTCCAGCACATCCCTGCGGTAGAACATGACATTGAAGGTCTGCGTCTCCGGAATCGCGTAGATGTGCTCATCCAGCCGGTACTGCTCATAGGAGCTCTCCGAATAATGGGAAAGCACCTCCTCCCATCCGTCAAACTGCGTCAGGTCCTCCACCGCGTTCCGCAGCGCGTAGTTGACCGGCTGGTCCGCGCCGGCGGAAAGCACCACATTCGGTCCCCGCCCTGCCAGAACGGCATTCAGAAGAGCCGAGGGATCAACGATCTCCACATTTACCTTGATGCCGGTATCCGGCGTGAAGCTCTCGTCCACCAGAGATTTCAGGATCGTGCCCTGGTCGCGGCCGGTAAGAATCCAGACCCTGACGACCTCGTCCTTTCCTTCATCCCTGTAGACATCGCCCACCGAATTGTAATCCACAAAGAAGGAGGCGATGAAGGAACGCAGCTCATGCTGCAGATTCCGGAAGAAATTCGTCTTCTCCTTCTTCGGCGTGACATCCGCGCCGCTCACCACCAGATAATCCACGTCCAGCTGGGTATCGCGCATGTTCAGGGCCGCGGTGCCCAGGGCGGTGATATTGTCCTTGAAATTGATGAACTCCAGGGTAATCTTGTTCGGCTTTTCGCAGAAGCGCTCCATCTGCTGGGCCACAGTCTGGGCCGCGGCGATATTGCCGGCCTTCTGCCCGCTGTAGGCCACCATGTCATCCACGATCTTGTACAGGCGCTTCGACTCCAGATCCATGGCTTCCATGATCTCCGGATACATATTCTCAATATGGTAATCGCGGTAGACGTCCGGGTTCGGACCGGTATAGACCAGGATACGGCGGTAAATCTGATTCAGCCGGAAAGTGGAGTCCTCGAGGTCCTCCAGGATCTGGCCCATGCCGCCCAGGGTTGCCTCCAGCCGGATCGTATGCCTTCCTTCCGTCAGGAAGAAGCGGTAAGGCGTACCATCTTCATCCGCCAGCTCCTTGCATTCCCAGTCATTCCGGAAATCGAAGGAAACCTCCCGCATCGCATCAAACGGAACCTCCCCGTCCAGCAACACCGTCCTGCTGGAGACGCTGCCTCGGGAATAGTTCTGACGTCCTTTGATCAGGATATGGTAATAACCGTCCGCCGGCACCTCGAATTCCCACTCGATCCACTGTCCGCTGCTTCTCCAGGGCTCGCCGCCGATATAATTCAGCACCGTGTGGGTCACGGAATTCGGAACGGTCGTGGGGGAAGAACGGTCATATTTCGCATAAAGGGAAGACTCAGAGCGGTTCGTCGACTCCTCCCCCTGAACATTCAGAAGAAAGTCCGCTGCGGCCGGATTTCCCGGATCCGCCGGCTGCTCCGCCAGGTACTCTTCATAGCTCTTATCTTTGGCCGGCGCCGCGAGAGTCAGCTTCCGGATCACCATCGGCTCATTCTCTGCGCGCAGGGCGACGGTATTCTCCCCTTTCTCAAACCAGAAAAGATAAGGTTCAATAATATATCCCATATCGTCCCGGAACAGGGCGCTCTGCCAGTCATAGACCTCCACCTGGCGGGCGCGGATCTGGTTCCCCTGATTGTCGGTGCGGACCGGGCCGCCGTCCGTCCAGATTCTGGAAAATGCGATGCTCCTTGCGTCCTCAAACGGCAACTCGCCGTTTACATAGACCGCCCGCTCCGCCGCGACGCCGCGCGATTCGGGCAGCAGATATTCTATATACAGATTGTAAAAACCTTCCTCAGGAATATCAGCGGTCCAGGTAACTACGGAGCCTGTATCCGTAAACAGGGCCTTCTCCTCGTCATAAAAATTCTCGCGAACCTCGACCGTACCTTCGCTGTCGTAGTCAAAGAGGTCCAGATCGACAGAAGCCTCCGCTTCCTGCCCGCCCTCATGTTCCGCCAGATAGCCGCCATAAGTCCCTTCCCGCTTCAGTCCGACCACATCCTGCGTCAGATCCGTATCGGCATACTTATAGGCAAAGCTTTCCACACGGTTCATGGACATGGCAATACCCGCCCCGGCCACTGCAGCCGCCGCGAGTACCCCGATGAGAACTTTCGTTCCGGTCTTATTCATTCCGGCCCTCCGGCATTCGATAAAAAGAAAGTGTGTATGCGGTCTCATCCCGCCAGCTGCAAAGCTGGCGTCAAGCCGTCGGTATGAGAAACGCCACACCGAGTTTCATCCCACCAGCTGCAGAGCCGGGGGGATTCCTGCTGTGTAATGCAAAACTAAGAAAGCAAAAAAGAAAAAGAAATAAAGAAAAAGCGAAATAGAAAATCTACAGTGCACGATGCACCATACTATGATTGAATTGGCGCCCGAACTGTCCAATCTGTCATAAAAATCCAATAATCCCTAGCTATTATAGAACTTTTTCACAAGCAAGTAAAGGTAGCTTGCCGGAGCTGTTTATGAATTCTTGCTAAATTTCTTCCAATTATTGCGATTTTTCTGACTTCGAATACAGCCGGGCGGCTCAGATATTTATTCGTACAGAAATGAAATCTTTTCGTAAATCTTTTTGAAATCGACCCTGCATTCGCCCTGCCAGATCCCTACCGGAACAGAATCCTGAAAACTGTATATGACCGGGACCTCCAACTGCTCCAGGTTATAGACAACAATAACCCTTTTATCGGGATCGATGATCCAGTATTCGCGCACGCCCGCGTTCGCGTACTTAAAAAGCTTCAGCTGCATATCTTTCTTCCGGGTCGACGGGGAAAGCACCTCCACAAGAAAATCCGGCGCCCCAAATACACGTCCGTTCCTGTACCTGCTCCGGTCACAGACAATCAGTACATCCGGCTGTACAATCGTCCTGTCGTCCTGATCCAGCTGCACATCCACAGGAGATATGAAAGGCATGCAGGGTCCGTCATGTTCCAGAACAAAATCCAGGAGATACTTATACAGAAAACCGGCAATTGCCTGATGAACCGTCGTCGGCGCCGCCATATCATAGAAAACCCCGTCGATCAGTTCAACACGGCGCTCCTCCGGAAGCGCCAGATAGTCTTCAAGCGTATATCCTTCCTCTTTCCTTACTGCGGAAGGTCCGTATGCAGCCGGAGCTTCCTCCAGCATATCCGGAAGCGGATGCTTATCTGCAGCTAAAGCATATGCCTGCTTTTCTGAACCGCACTGCCCGTCCATAGTTCTTTGCTCATTAAGCGCACGGGAAAGCGCCAGGATTGTCTCCCGTCTTGGGTGTTTTGTCGCCCCGGAAAGAACCTTCTGCAGTGTGCCAAGGGGAATACCCGCCCGTTCGGCCAGGACCTTATTGGAATAACCAAGTTCTGCTTTGATCTTTCTTATCTCATCAATTGTCATATTGCAGGCCCCTCTCAACCAAAATGATATCCTTTCAGCTCCGTATCAAAGCCGTCTATGAAAAAATTATCACATTCAAAGCCCTTTTGCAACCCTTTTATCCCATTTTTCATTGTTGCAATTCCAGACCGGTTTTATACCGGCATCAAAACGGCCTCAAATGGCCTTGTAGCGGTTTTAAAATGGTCTTGAAATGGTCTCCCGCAACTTTTTATACTGCACCAGACCTGCTGAAATGCAGATTCTTTCAGTCCGGATTTCCTCCACCTATCCTGTCGTAAACTTCTCGAAAAATATCTACGATACTCTCATGAAATACCAGATCCGCCTTCCCTTCCAGCTTCGTCGGCCCCTTGTTGACAATCACCAGATAACGGCCGTGAAACAGATGCGCCAGCTGTGCCGCCGAACCGACGGCAAGCGAGGTTCCGCCTATCACAAGCATGTCCGCCCTGTTCATCAGGTCCACCGCATTGTCATAGGCAGGCTGCGGCAGGAACTCACCGTAGAGGGTAACATCCGGGCGGATCATCCTCCCACAGTCCGGACAGAGCGGAACCGGATCCTTATTCTCAAACAGATAATCCGGACCGTACTGCTTCCTGCAGTATGTGCAGTAACTGCGGAGAATACTGCCATGGATCTCCTGAACCTTCCTGCTGCCCGCCTTCTGGTGCAGGCCGTCGATATTCTGCGTCACAAGGCCTTCCAGTTTACCATCCTTCTCCAGCGCTGCAAGCACTTTGTGAGCGTCATTCGGCTCAGCCTTTCTGCAGTCAAGGTTCTTTCTGTAGTAGGAAAAGAAAAGCTCCGGGCGGTCATACAGACATTTGCCGCTCAGAAGATATTCCGGTTTGTATCTTGAAAAAAGCCTGCCCGATTTCCGGTACAGGCCATTTTTGCTGCGAAAGTCAGGGATCCCGCTCTCCGTCGACACACCTGCGCCGCCCAGAAAAACCGTCATCCCCGACTCTTCAAGCATCTCACAGAAAGCCTCCGTCTTCCGCTCCCCGGACAGGGAACGGTAATATCTGGCTTTCTCTCGCTGGTTGGAAAAATCCTTCATTTTCACGCATCCGTTCCTTCCACAATACAGGAGAACGCCCTTCCTTTTTCTATCGCTGCCTATCTTCATGAAATATCAGGAATCAGATACAGAAAGAGCACCTCGCGTAACTCATTCCTTATCCTTTCGGAATTTCTTCACGCTCGAATAAGCCAGGAAGGGAATCGCCGCCAGATCAATAATCCCCAATATTCTTACAGCAGCATCCGGGAGGTCTTTTCCAATAATACCGGATCCTGCCAGAATCAAAGTAACGATTCCTATTACAAGCAAACTGCATCCCCAGATCAGATCATTCTTATTTCTCATAAGCTGCTTCTCTCCTCCTTTTTTATTGGTTATCTCTCATACACCCGATCAAAAGAGGTGAATATTGACTAAAATTGATATAATCTGTATAATACAAAAAAAGAGGAGCCCTGCGACAAGCGGTTAGCCTCGATTAAGTTGTTTTACATGTGTTAAACAACCGTCACTTGGCCGAGTGGCGGTTGTTGCTTTTTACGATGATCGTCACGGTGAACCGTCCGATGTGCAAAGTAATTCGCATACACATCACCCCCTTACGAAGATGATGGCCAACCGCCTGCGCTTTAGCAGTACTCCTCTGCTCTTGCGAGCGCTGCCATTGTATCAGAACATACGTTCTCAGTCAATTCCATCTTACATTAATCCGTCAGATCCAGCGTCACTTCCTTCAGCCCCTTTTTGTCAATAGTCCAATCCTTCACGCTGCTGTAGCCATGATTCAGCTCAATTCTCGTATCAATCGGGGTCAGCCCCTCAACAGCTGCGTCGATCCCGCGCTCAAGCTTCTCCACGTCGTTTTTCTTCTCATTCGGCGTATTGATTTCGATCTGCAGGCAGTCCTTATTCAGAGCAACTGATTTCAGCGAAGCGTCATTCTTCCGGCAGACCTCCTTCAACGCCGCGATATACTCCTGCTCGATCGATTCCTTTTCCTCATCCGGAATACTGTTCAGAGCGCTGTTGCTCTCCAGCACGCTTCCGGCTCTGGAAATCGTGAAATCCGCAAGAACAGTCTTTCCCTCATAGGAATAGCGCAGAATAAGCGGAACCTCCTCCTGAATCTCCACCGCCGATCCGACCGCGTCCGCCGTCTCCTTAACCGGTACCCTGTACCAGGTATCTGTCTCGATATGGGCGTAAACCTGGTCACCTTCATAATTGATCTCAAAGAGATGGAAACCTGTTCCGTCCAGAGCCGCCTGTACGCAGGATTCATATGCGGAGCAGATGGACTTGATTTTTTCTTCAGAGAGGGTATTCGTTTTATCCGTCCAGACCTTCACGATGCCATTCTCATTCACGTAAACGCTTCTGACCGTAGAAAAGTCTTTAAAGAAATCCAGACGCATCTCATAGCCTGCATAGTTGTCCATTACGGAAACAACTTCTTCCTGCAGCGCGTCAATCCTGTCCTTCTGCGTCGTCTCGGCATCCAGGTCCACATAAAAAGTCTTCCGGGACATGTAGACATCATTGACTGACGCATCCGTGCCCTCCAGTTTCCCATTTAAAGAAGAGGTCAGGTCCGCCACCAGCTTCTTCCGCCTCTCCGTACTGATCCGGACACTGATCGTACCATAAACGATCAGCGCAAGAAGAATCAGCAGAATCACTCTCCGGCGTTTTCTCCTTCTGGCCCGCTTCTGCTCCTTTATAAGTTCTTTTGTCCTTAGCGCTTCTTCCTCACCACGCGTCTTTGCCTCAGCCTTTGATTCGCCGCGGTCTTTTCCCTTCCGGGATTTTACCTCTCTGCGGTCTTTTTCTTTCAGGGACTCTGCCTCTTCCAGGCGCGTTCCATCTGTATCCTCATACGCGGAGCTGTCAATCTCCGTCTGCCCCTGGCCCTCGTCCAGGTCATCGATCAGGATCCTACATCCGCAATATTCGCAGAAACAGGTCTTCTGATCCTTTTCCATCTGTAAATCAGCGCCGCACTGCGGACACTTCACTGCAATCAGTTTCATTATAGTATATTACCGTATAGTTTACTTTCACGCCCCCTGGTCCAGCTGCTGTCTGGCCACCAGGTCGGCAAAGATTCCCTTCTTCTCGATCAGTTCATCGTACTTCCCGTCCTCGACGATCTTCCCGCCGTCCATGACCAGAATCCGGTCGCAGTGGCGTATGGTGGACAGGCGGTGGGCGATGACAATCCTGGTGCAGCGCATCCTGTCCAGCGCCTCGGACACCTGCTTCTGGGTGATATTGTCAAGAGCGGACGTAGCCTCGTCAAGCAGGAGCAGGCGGGGTTTCGGGGCGATGGCCCGGGCGATCATCAGCCGCTGCTTCTGGCCGCCGGAGATTCCCCTTCCGCCTTCCTGCAGCACCGTGTGCATGCCCATGGGCATGGCCCGGATATCGTCGGCGATGCCCGCCGTCTCCGCCGCTTCCCAGGCCTTCTGCAGGCTCAGGTTCGGGGCGGATATCGTGATGTTCTCGTAGATCGAGCCGCCGAACAGGTCTCCGTCCTGCATGACGGTTCCGATGCATTTGCGCAGGGAGCCGATATCCAGGGACTGAATATCCTTGCGGTCATAGAAGATAGCGCCCTTTTCCGGTTTTTCAAAGCCGAGGAGCAGGCGGATCAGGGTCGATTTCCCGCAGCCGGTCTTCCCCACGATGGCCACATACTGGCGCGCCGGAATCGACAGGCTCATATCATCGAGGATCTTCCGCCCTTCCTTCTCATAGCGGAAGGTCACATGGGACAGTTCCACACTGCCGGTGATCGAAGATACCGCTTCTCTGCCGGCGTTCTTTTCCGGCTCCGCGTCCATCAGCGGACGGATCATCTCCAGGCTGGGCCTGACCGTGGCAGCGGTAACCGCCACAGATGAGAGAGCGGAGAAAGCGCCGGAGATATAGGCATAGGCCGCGTTGAAGGCATAGTAATCCGCAACAGAGACATGGCTGCGTACCGCCACATAATACATCACCACCGTGCCGACAAGCGAAATCGCGCTGGTCAGCACAGAATTGTATTTGATCAGCACCGGTGGCTTGTACTTAAGCTCCGATTTCCGGGTATACAGGTCCATCCATTTTGAAAACACCCGGTTTTCGGCTCCAAAGAGACGGATCTTTTCGATCCCCCCGATCAGCGCGTAGGTCAGGCCCTTTTCCTTCGCGGACAGGCCCATCAGTTCTTTATTCAGATCCGCCTGCAGGGCATTGGCCCCCAGGGTGACTGCCAGGGTCAGCAGCGTAACGATCAGGGACGGCAGCACCAGGCTGCGGGCATAGGAAAAAATCTGCGTCAGATAGATCAGCGAAAATACACTGGTCAGCGCCGTGGAAAAGATCGAATCCACCAGCGTGGTACAGAGGGTGTTCATATAAGAGAGATACTGGCTCAGCTCACCGGAGCTGTATTCCTTGAAAAAGCCGGCCGGCAGGGACAGAACACGCATCATGGCTGCTGCCTGCACGTTCACATTCAGCTTGATCCGGATCCGTGACTGGACCAGCGAGCGGATCACCGTCATCAGAAAATTGCTGATGGTGGCGAAGAACATGAAGCTCACCACTGCGGCCAGAAGCCGGTCATTGTGATAAGCGACCACTTCCTCCATGAGGATGTGGTTCAGCTTCGGGATCAGCATGCCGACCAGGGTGATCACCAGCGAGGCCAGGGCAAAGGACGCGATATCCCAGCCGCTTAAACTGTCCCACATATAAGCGAAGAGATCCCTGAGGGTAATCTTCCGAAGCGGCAGGGGCCTGTAAAAACAGTAGGCCTCCCTGCTGATCTTCTTCTCCTCCGCCGCCGTCACCCGCACCCGGCGGCCGCTCGCGGGATCCGTATAGATATAGCGGCCCGCGGCATTGCGGTGGATCGTAATCACGGCGCCGCTGTCCTTCAACACGCCGATCAGCGCGCCCATGCCGTCCCGGTGCCAGCCCTCCTCCAGTTCCACCTTCCGGTACATGATATTGGAGGAAGTCAGAAGGAAATCCAGCTGGGACTCCAGATCCTTCAGGCGGGCCGGAATCTCCTTCCCTTTGATCCCGAAATACTTCAGGAGCGCTTCCAGCGCGTCGCTGATATCCGCCCCCTCCAGAAAGGCGGACCCGGCCTTGCGCCCCGTCACCGTAAAGGCAAGCTTCTCAAAAGAATCCGAAAGCATCTTTCGTTCATGCTTTTTCCGGTATTCGATCTGTTCGTCAAACCAACCCATCCTGCCTCTGGCTCCTTCTCTGTAAATCTTTTATTCTTTCGCGATCAGCTTCCCGCTGCCGCCGAATCCAGGTCTCATTCATTCGTTACCAGCTCCGCATAGGCGCCGTTTTTCGCCAGCAGTTCCTCATGAGTCCCCCGCTCCACGATATGGCCGCGGTCCATGACGATGATCTCGTCGCAGTCCCGGATGGTGGAGAGGCGGTGCGCAATTACGATGCAGGTGATCCCGCGTTCGCTGATCGAATGCACAACTTCGAACTCCGTCTTGGCATCCAGAGCGGAAGTAGCCTCGTCCAGAATGCAGATGGTGGGGTCCGTAGCCAGCGCCCTGGCGATCTCGATCCTCTGCCTCTGGCCGCCGGAATAGTCTCTTCCGTTTTCTGTCATCTTATGCAGATACCCGCCTGATCGCTGGACGATATCCTCATGGATCCCGGCGTCGCGCGCCGCCATGATCATCTCGAAATTCTCGATGGAATCATCCCACATCTTAATGTTCTCGGCCACCGTATCTTCAAAGAGGGTAACCGTCTGGTCGATTACGGCCACCGATCCGGTAAATACATTCCGGTCAATCTCCGAGATCGGAATGCCGTCATAGCTGATCGTTCCGCTCCAGGCCTGGTTCAGGCCGGAGAGGAGTTTCGCGATGGTAGACTTTCCGCAGCCGGAACGCCCGACGATGGCAACCTTCTGTCCGGGCTTCACCGTCATCGAAAAATCCGTAATCAGGGGCGCCCCCAGGCGGGCATAGCCGAAGGTGACATTCTTCATCTCGATATTGCCGCTGAGTTTTTCATAATCTCCTGTCTTCTCCTTCTCCTCCAGATAGGGATCGGAAGGATAACTCATCACATCGTCCACCCGCTCCATCTGGGTGATCATCTCCTGCAGGGACTGGCCGGTTGTGATAAGGGAATTGGCCGGCGACATGAGCGATCTAAGGAAACCCTGGAAGGCCATCACCATACCAACGGTGAAAGAGCCGTGCAGCACCAGGTAGATCCCGCCCCCCAGCACCGCCAGGCTGCTGATGGAAGTCACCAGGGAAGGAAGCAGGCTCAGCATGGAATTCACATGAATATACTGGATTTCCTGCCGGTTGACGCTGGCCTGGAAACCGGCCCAGCGCCCGAAAAAGCCTTTCTCGGCGCCGCTGGATTTGATCGTCTCGATCATGCGGACGCCGGAAGATGTCGCCGCGGACAGCTTCGCATTGTCCCGCATCTGGACCCGGGTAATATTGACCCTTTTTTCCGACACCAGCGCGGAAACAAGCAGATTTACCGCGATTGCGAACAGTCCGATCACCGTCAGCACTACGCTGTAACGGAGCATAACAAGCAGGTAAAAGAGCATCATGGCCGTATTGATGGCCAGAGGGGCGAAAGTATTCACCAGAGTACCGGCGATGCTGGCGTTGGTCGCCTGCCGGTCCGCAATATCCGCCGCCAGTCTCTGCCCGAAGAAGGGCATCGGAAGATGCAGCACCTTCCAGAGATAGGAAGTGCTCCCGATCGCTTCCATTTTCCCCTGAATCCGCAGGCTGTACACCGTCGCGATCCAGAGAACGATGATATTGAGCACGACAAAACAGCTCAGGAAAATGGTAAATGGCATCAGCCATTCGGGATTGCGCCCGCTCAGCAGGCGGTCCAGGAAGACCCGGCCGAACACCGGCAGAATAATCCCCAGAAGAGAAGAGATGGTCGTCGTCAGGACCACGAAAATAACCGCCGCGGAGGTGCCCTTCAGGCGCTCCCTGGCATAGGCGAAGACACTCTTCTTCTTGCCGGAGGGTTCGAACTTTTCTCCCGGCTCGACTGTGATCATGACGCCGGTATACTCCCTGTCGAACTCCTCCATGGAGACCTGTACGCGTCCCCGGGCGGGGTCGTTGAGCACCGCCTTCCCTCTCCGGAAGCCGCACAGCACTACGAAATGATTGAATCCCCAGTGAATAATGCAGGGAAATGGTCCCCCCTTGATCAGATCCTCCGGCTCTACCCTCCATGCCCTGGCCTCCATGCCGTAGCTGCGCGCCGCCAGCATAAGGTTTTTCGCGTTTGCGCCGTCCCTGGATACGCCGCAGTCCACCCGGGCCTGCTCCAGCGGGATCCATTTCTGGTAATAATGCATGATCATGGTCAGGGAAGCGGCCCCGCACTCCTGCATCTCCAGCTGCATGGTCACCGGCACCCTCGCTACGCCGCTGGTCCTTGGCTTTGGAATCTTACGCTCATTCGCCATACATAAACCTCAATCTATCCTCAAAAGGCCGCTGCCGTTCCCTGCCCGGGGTGTCCGGCAGCACTGGCTGCAGACAGCCATTCCCTTCTGTCTTCCGCCCGGTCAGTTAAAAAACAGCGACATGGGTGACATCGTTTCCGTCAGCAGCTGTCCGGTATAGACGCCGCTCTCCATGGATCCCGCCAGCGGGATCGGATAGACGATATCCCCCACGGACAGTCCTCCCGCCAGAAGGACATAGACGTCCATATCCGTGGATACCACCTGCGGCTCCAGGACAGAAGGCGCCAGTTCCAGATCTTTTCCGTTCACTGTCACCGTTTTATTGGCAAGCA